>WSMP01000002.1:0-24761 GCA_013316495.1 Angelakisella sp. | reverse complement strand
CCCAAAACAGCTTTTGCGCCGGGTCTCCAGGCACAGACCAACGGCCTCCGACCGG
The DNA here is from genome assembly GCA_013316495.1 of Angelakisella sp. Lineage (GTDB taxonomy): Bacteria > Bacillota > Clostridia > Oscillospirales > Ruminococcaceae > Angelakisella. Next base: position 24,706 of record WSMP01000002.1, on the reverse strand, counting down.
TGAGGCCGAAGGCCGGGCAGGGCCTGACGGCGGCGGCACGCCAACAATGGCCCAAAACAGCTTTTGCGCCGGGTCTCCAGGCACAGACCAACGGCCTCCGACCGGTAAGGCCGAAGGCCGGGCAGGGTCTGACAGCGGCGGCACGCCGCTATTGGCCCATAGCCTCTCTGGACTGCTGGACCATCATGTCCTTAATCTTCATGAGACGGGCGAGATTTCCGCGCTCGTTCTCGTCCAGCTTCATGGCGATGCTCTTGATGGTCTCCTGGAGGGAGGGAATCTGAACGTACTCCAGAGCATTGACCCGGCGGCGGGTCTTTTCGATTTCCTCCGCCAGGAGCTGGGCGCTTTTTTCCATCTGGGCCAGCTCCAGCATCAGGGGCAGCACCTTTTTCAGGGCCGCCACCGAATCATCCAGCTCGCCGGAGGTGTAGGTGAAGCCGTAGGGGGAGATATCCTCATCCCCGGCGGCGGAGCGGCTGAAGTGGAACACCGGCACGTCAACGCTCATGACGTTTTGGCTGCTGATATCCAGCTCCACCTGCTCCTTGGGGAGCATCAGGGCCTCCTCCAGCATATTGGGGCTCATGACGGCGCCGGCAATGGCAAAGCCATCGTAGACGCCCATGATCATCTGCTCCACCTGCTCCCGCAGCTCCTTGTTCCGGCGCACCTGCTCCAGGAATTTTTTCATCAGGTCATCCCGCTTGTTCTTCAGGAGACTGTGGCCGCGCATGGAGGTCTTTAGCCTGGTTTTCAGGCGGCTCAGCTCCATGCGGGTGGGGTTTACCTGCATGACTGCCATTATCCGGCCTCCTTACTGCTCATCCTTTTTGGGCAGGTACTTCTCAATCATCTCCGGCTTAATACGCTTGAGCTCGGTGGTGGGAAGGATGGAGAGGAGCTTCCAGCCGATGTTCAGCGTCTCCTCAATGCCCCGGTCGGTCTCGTAGCCCTGGGAGACATACTCCTTCTCGAACTCGTCGGCGAACTTGGCGTAGAGCTTATCGGTGTCGGAAAGGGCTGCCTCGCCCAGAATGGTCATCAGCTCCTTGGCGTCCTTGCCGCGGGAATAGGCGGCGAAGAGCTGGTTCATGGTGCTGGCATGGTCCTCGCGGGTCTTGCCAACGCCGATGCCCTTGTCCTTCAGACGGGACAGGGAGGGCAGCACGTCGATGGGCGGGGTGACGCCCTTGCGGTACAGCTCGCGGGAGAGGATAATCTGACCCTCGGTGATGTAGCCGGTGAGGTCGGGGATGGGGTGGGTCTTGTCGTCTTCGGGCATGGACAGGATGGGAATCATGGTGATGGAGCCCTCGCTGTCCTCCCGGCGGCCGGCACGTTCGTACATCTGGGCCAGGTCGGTGTAGAGGTAGCCGGGGTAGCCACGGCGCCCAGGAACTTCCTTACGGGCGGCGGAGACCTCACGGAGAGCCTCGGCGTAGTTGGTGATGTCGGTGAGGATGCAAAGGACGTGCATCCCCTTCTCAAAGGCCAGGTACTCGGCGGCGGTGAGGGCCATCTTGGGGGTGGAGATACGCTCGATGGCCGGGTCGTTGGCCAGGTTGATGAAAAGCACGGCCCGGTCGATGGCGCCGGTGCGCTTAAAGTCGCTGATGAAGAAGTCCGATTCCTCGAAGGTGATACCGATGGCGCAGAACACCACGGCGAACTTGGAATCGGTGCCCAGCACCTTGGCCTGACGGGCAATCTGGGCCGCCAGCTTTGCGTGGGGCAGACCGGAGCCGGAGAAGATGGGCAGCTTCTGTCCACGGACCAGGGTGTTCAGGCCGTCGATGGCGGAAACACCGGTCTGGATGAATTCCTCCGGATAGACCCGGGCGGCAGGGTTCATGGGCAGGCCATTGACGTCCATCCGCTTATCGGCAATGAGCTTGGGGCCGCCGTCGATGGGCTCGCCCATGCCGGAGAAAACCCGGCCCAGCATATCCTCGGAGACGCCCAGCTCCAGGCTGCGCCCGAAGAAGCGGACCTTGCTGTGCTCCAGGTTGATGCCGGTGGAGCTTTCAAACAGCTGGACCAGCACGGTGGAGCCGTTGACCTCCAGCACCTTGCAGCGCCGCAGTTCGCCGTTGGGGAGCTCGATCTCCCCCAGCTCGTCGTAGGCGACGCCTTCCACGTCCTTTACCAGCATCAGGGGGCCGGCGACCTCCTGTATGGTGCGATATTCCTTTAACATCAGGCAGACACCTCCCCGGTCACAAGTTCTTTCATGCTGCTTTCCAGTTCATCGGTAGCGGCATCCAGGTAAGATTTTACGTTTTCCTCTTCCACGTACTTCATACGGGCAATCTTTTCCCGCACCGGCAGGGCGAAGATCTTCTCCACCGGCACGCCGGCATCCAGGGCGGTTTTGGCCTCGTAGTAGAAGTGGAGCACCATCTTCAGCATCCCGTACTGCTTGGGGAGGCTGGTGTAGGTATCCACGCCGTCGAAGGCGTTCTGCTGGAGGTAGTCCTCCCGGATGGACCGGGCGGCCTCCAGGGAGAGGCGGTCGGGGGCGGAAAGGGAATCGTAGCCCACCAGCTTCACAATCTCTTCCAGCTCGCTTTCCAGCTGGAGGAGGTTCATGGCGTCGCCCAAGAGCTTAGTCCAGTCCTCGGAGACGTTCTTGTTGAGCCAGGCGCCGATCTGGTCATTATAGAGGGAGTAGGAGGTCAGCCAGTTGATGGCCGGGAAGTGGCGCTTGTAGGCCAGGCCGGAATCCAGCCCCCAGAAGACCTTGACGATGCGCAGGGTGGCCTGCACAACGGGGTCCGAGTTATCGCCGCCGGCGGGAGAAACGGCGCCGATGGCGGTGAGGGAGCCCTCCCGCTTGTCGCTGCCCAGGCAGATAACCCGGCCGGCCCGCTCGTAGAACTGGGCCAGACGGCTGGTCAAATAGGCGGGGTAGCCTTCCTCGCCGGGCATCTCCTCCAGACGGCCGGACATTTCGCGGAGGGCCTCGGCCCAACGGGAAGTGGAATCGGCCATGATGGCGACAGAGTAGCCCATATCCCGGAAGTACTCGGCGATGGTGATGCCGGTGTAGATGGACGCCTCACGGGCGGCCACGGGCATATCGGAGGTGTTGGCGATGAGGACGGTACGCTTCATGATGGACTCGCCGGATTTGGGGTCCTTCAGTTCCGGGAACTCCCGGAGCACGTCGGTCATCTCGTTGCCGCGCTCGCCGCAGCCGATGTAGACCACGATGTCCACATCGCTCCATTTAGCCAGCTGGTGCTGCACCACCGTCTTGCCGGAACCGAAGGGGCCGGGGACGGCGGCAGTACCGCCGCGGGCAATGGGAAACAGGGTGTCAATGACACGCTGGCCGGTGATCATGGGGATATCGGGAGAGAGCTTCTCCCTGGAGGGGCGCTGGCGGCGCACCGGCCACTTCTGGAGCATCCGAATATCCACGGTGGTGCCGTTGTCGGTATCCACCTTGGCGATGACATCCATAACGGTGTGGCTGCCGCCGCTAATCTCTTTCAGAGTGCCCATCACGCCGGGAGGCACCATGATTTTATGGCTGATGAGGCTGGTCTCCTGGACTGTGCCCAGAATATCCCCGGCCTCCACCCGGTCCCCTGCCTTCATGGCAGGGACAAAATCCCACTTTTTATCATGGTCCACCGAGGTGACACTGACACCTCTGGCGATGTTGCTGCCAGTCATGGCCTTGATGCGCTCCAGCGGACGCTGGATGCCGTCGTAGATCATTTCCAGGATACCGGGAGCCAGCTCCACCGAAAGGGGAGCCCCGGTGGAGACCACCTCGGTACCGGGCCGCAGGCCGGCAGTCTCCTCATAGACCTGGATCGAAGCCTTGTCGCCGCGCATCTCGATAATCTCGCCGATAAGCCCCATCTCGCCCACGTGTACCACGTCGAACATATTGGCGTCGCGCATTCCTTCCGCCACAACCAGGGGACCGGCGATCTTCACGATCTTTCCTTGGCTCAATCTATTCACCTACTTTACTAATTCTGGAACCTGATTTTACATCCCAGGGTGCGCCGAATGGACGGAAAAAGACCCATTCAAACGGCGTGCCAGGAGAGGTGAATTAGGTTCCCTCTTAATCTTTGAACAGGATATCGGCGCCGACGGCCCGTTCCACGCTCTTCTTCACCGAGGTCATGCCCAGCCCCGTAGTGCCTGCCCGGCCGGGGATGGGGATGATGGCCGGAACCTTTCGGTCCTTGTAGACATCCATAACCTGGAGGATGGGAGCCAGCGCCTGCTCCGTGATAAAAATGATGCCGTATTCCTCTTTGGCGAGGCGGTGGATTACATTCTCCGACTCCTTGGGGGCGGTGGTCTCGAACACCTCGAAGCCCACTGCCTTAAAGCCCAGAACGCTCTCCTTCTCCCCCACCACTGCAATCTTACTACGCATAGGTCTCACGCAGCCTTTCCATGATCTGCTGGGAGGGGACCCCTGCCAGCTTGGAGGCCATGACGATGCGGGCGGCCTTGGTCTCCCCTTCCTTCGCCGCCAGGTAGGCCAGCAGCGGCTCGATGCCAAAGGGGATCCGCCGCACCACGTCCAGCACCTCCACCAGGGCGTTGTCGCAGAGCTTTTCAAAGAGGGAGAGGGAGCCGCCGGTCCGGATGGAGTCAAAGGCGGGCTCCAAAGCCTTCTCGTAGGGGGAGGAGGAAACCACCGCCAGGATGGCGTCGGTCCCCTTGGTGTAGGCCTCGGTGAGGGCGGACTGGGAGATTCTGCCGCCGGGGGCCAGCACCTTCCCAAGGAAGAAAGCGTTCTTCCCCATTCTCTTCAGGCGCACGGTGGCGCGGATGTTGGCAATGTCAATCTGCGCCTCCACATATTTTTGGACAAAGGGATTTCCAATCTCCTCCGCCTTTTCCCGCATAGCGGCCAGTATCCCCCGGTCCAGCAGGATATCCACCGCCTGGGGGTCGCCGGTTTTCGCCAGAACGTCCCTGGCCTCCAGCGCCGCATCGGCCAGGGGGGCGGGCAGCTCCTCTGTCTTACCGCTTTCCACCTGGGAAACCACCGCCTTGGCGGGGAGGTTGCCCAGGTTGGAGTAGACGCCGGAGACATCCCCGGCGGAGCGCTGGGCCTTGATGGCGGTTTTCAGATTGTGTCCGTCGTACTGGTAGCGGAACAGCTGGGTCAGGCCGCTGCCGGGGGCGATGCGGTCCAACAGCTGGTAGGCATCCAGGAGATTCTGCTCCAGGGCCTGCTCGTATTCCGCAATGGGGGCCCCGTGACAGATGGGAGCGTCGGAGAGGACCTTGTAAGCCTCCTCCACCGTTTTCGCGTCGATCATCTTCTGAAAGTCCCGGCGGGTGACCATCCCATTTTCCAGGGCGCGCACCCTGGCCGTGGCGTGAAGATAATCGGTATCTTGGTATGCTTTCAAAGCCGCACCTCCTTTTTCTTGTTTTTGATGGGGACTGCCCTGGGCTCCTTAGCCAAAGAGGGCGGCGTCCACCTGGGCCTCAAGCTCTTCCTTGACGCCCGCGCTCAAAACCTCGAAGGTGCAGTTGGTTTCGGTGCTGCCCTGGTCCAGGATGAATCCCCCGGCGAAGGGGCCGGCGGCGCCGGAAAGGGTGACCTTGCAGGTGCGTCCGGCAGCGGCGCACTGCTTCATAATCTCCGCCGGCAGGGTCTTGCCCAGGGTGTCGCGGTCCGCCTGGTTCAGCACCAGAAGGGCCTCCCCGGCGAAGGAGGACTGGGCGGCAAGACGCGCGTAGACCGCCGTCTTCTTTTCCGCCGGCATGGCGCAGAGCTGCTCCATCGCTTTGCCAAAGGCGCTGTCGATGGCCTGGCGGCGCACCTGGAGCTTTGCGTTGCGGCTTTCGATGCCGGACTGGGAGACCGCCCGCTGGCGGATTGCCTCCGCCTGGCGCTTTGCAGCCTCCAGAACCCGCTGGGTCTCTGCCTGGGCTTCCTGGCGGCAGCTCTCGGTGATGGCTTCTGCCTTCTCCCTGGCGGCGGCGGCAGCGTTTTCCCCGTACTGCCGTGCATCCTCCTGGATCTTTTGCAGAATGGCCGAAATATCGTTCATAGGGATGGAACTCCTCCTCTCTGCTGTATTCCGTTTTGCTGCTGAAAAATGGCGTTTCCCGGATTAGTGGATGTTCAGGACCAGCAGCAGGGAGATAAGCAGAGCGAGGATGGCGTAGGTCTCAACCATCGCGGCGGGGACCATGGCCTTGGAAACCTCCTCAGGACGCTTGGCAACGATGTTGACGCCGGCGGCAGAAACGCGGCCCTGATGGATGCCGGAAACCATGCCCACAAAGGCGATGGGGCAGCAGGAGGCGAAGATGTAAGCGCCAGTGGCCATGGAGAGGTTGACGGTGCCGCCCAGCATACCGGTGGTGACCATCACCATAAAGCCCACAACGAAGCCGTAGATGCCCTGGGTGGCGGGAAGGGCCTGCAAAAGCAGCAGCTGGCCGAACTTGCCGGGATCCTCCACGGTGACGCCGGACATGGCCTCACCCACCAGGCCCACGCCCTTGGCGGAGCCGATGCCGGAGAAGATCACCGCGAAGGCGACGCCAAGGTAAGCAAGGAAGTTCCCGTTGAATACTTCAAAAAACTCTTTCATCTGTTCATTCCTCCTGATTGTTGACGTAAACATATTTTGTTGCGGGTCTCAAAGGACGGAAGGCCTGGCCGCCGCCCTCAAAGAACTTGCCAAAGAACTCCACATATTGGAGACGGGAGGTGTGGACATAGGAACCCAGGGCGTTGATAGCCAGGTTCAGCACATGTCCAAAAAGGAAGATCACCACAAAAAGCACTGCCCCGATGATGCTTCTGCCAGGCAGGGTGCCCATGGTGTTCACCACCTGGGCGATAACCCCTGTGGCAAGGCCCAGGGCCATGATACGGGAGTAGGACAACAGGTCCGAAAAATACCCGGTGATGTCGTAAAGGCTCAAAATACCGCTCATCAGCTTCATAATGGGGTTTTTCTTATCCCGGCCCTGGGTAAGCACCAGGCCCACCGCGCCGGCAATCGCCAGCCATTTGCCGATGGAGGCCATGAGGGTGCTGCCAATGACCATCTGGCCGCCGGCGAAGATAACAAGGCCCACCAGCACAAAGTACCAGAAGCCCACGTCAAAGAGGGCATCTACCGGGTGGCCCCGGCGAATCATCAGGTACGCCTTGAGTCCAAGACCCACCAAAATGTGGATGTAACCCACTACAAAGGCCATAATAAGGATGGGCATGGGGTTGGTGAGGGGGTCCAGCAGCATGGGCACCTGCACCCGGTTGCCAAAGAACACCTCGGTGACCTTGGGGATGGTGTCCCCAAACCAGCTGCCGTAGAGGGCGCCCCAAAACACGGTGGAGATGCCGCAGTAGCCCAGCATCTTCAGGAGCTTTTTGCCCCCGGCGCCCATATCCAGATACTTTGCCCCCAAAAGGCCCAGGATGGCCAGCACTAGGCCATAGCCGGCGTCAGAGAGCATCATCCCGAAGAAGACAAAGAAGAAGGGAGCCATAAAGGGGTTGGGGTCCAGGCTGTGGGGAGCCGGAAGGGCGTACATCTCGGTGACGGCCTCAAAGGGCTCCACAAATTTGTTATTCCTTAGCAGCACCGGGGGATCGTCCTTCTCGGAGGCCTCCCGGAACTCGTAGAAGCAGGTGTAGCCGGCAAGGCTCTTTTCCACCTCTCCCTTGCGGCGCTGGGGCACCCATCCCTCGGTAAGGAAGGTCTCCTGGGTGCGCAGCAGGTTCTGCTCCGCCTTCTGGCAGTCGATGGAAAGCTGGGTGCTGTCCCAGGCCAGCTGGACCTTGGGGAGTTTTTCGCCGTAGGCGGCAAGCTCCTTTTCCAGCTTCTCAATCTGCTCCTCCTCCTGCTTTACCCGGCTCCGGCTGGCGGCGATGTTTTCTCCCGCGGTGCCGGAAAGGCCGTCAAAGGTGATGAGGGTGGCCCCGGACTGGCGCAGCAGCTCCTGGTATCCGGCAGCCTTATCCCGGTGGACAATGGCCGCGGCGTACCGCTGGTCCTTATCCTCCGATACCACCGAAAGATAGGCCCCCAGCTCCTGCTCCCCCTGCTGGCGCTCCAGCTCTTCGGGAGCTACAATGGCCGGAACCGCGGCCAGAAGAATCTCGCTGCTTTCGGTGGCTGTCTCCTCCAGGGGCAGGTCCAGCTCCCGCCAGGGGGCCAGGGATGTCTGAAGGAATTCCTCCTGGGAGATGCGGCTTTTGGCCGCTCCAATCTCCTTTTGCAGCTCCTCCACCTTTTGGCAAAGCTCCAGCGCCTCCTGGGTATCCTCTCCGGCGATTTCCCCAAAGGAAACCTCCGGGCGCTTGGCAAAGAGGCTTTTCTTTGCCCCGTAGGGCTTCAGCGTCTGGATGCACTGGTTCAGCCTGGAGAGGAGCTGTTCTTTTTCGTAGACGTCGGCGGAACCCAGTTCCACCTGATCCCGGATCTCCTCATAGCCGGACATGGCCGCAGGGTCGCTGAGCTGGACACAGCCGCTTTTCATCAGGCGGCTAATGACCTTCTCCCGGTCCTGGGCCAAACCGCAGAGGAAAATACGTTCCATTTTCTCGATCATGTGGCACCTACTATCCTCTCAACGATAAGTGCCGCTGCCCCGTCCATCCGGGCAGCAGCCTGGGCCGCCAGTCTCTCGCCCTCTTGGGCGGCCTTCTGCCGGGCTTCCCCCACAAGGGCGTCTGCCTGGCGTCTGGCCTCCTCCAGAAGCTTTTCCGCCTGAGCGGCGGCGTCCGCCTTGGCCTTCGCCAAAAGCTCCCTGCCCGCCGTTACGGCGGCAGTTTCCGCCTCCTTCGCCTTTTGGGCCGCAGCCCTTCTGGCCTCCTCCGCCCCGGTTTCCGCCTCACGGACTCTTGAGACAACTTCCTTCACTGTTTTCACCACCTGTCTTTCCCTATCGTAATGATATAACCAAACAGCTCCCCACGGAATAGTTGGGGAACTATTTATGAAAACAACCGCCGCCCCTCCGCTTTCGCGGGGGATGACAGGCTGTTATCATCTGGAAGGAATATAAAAATTATATCATCTTCCGCCCGCCCGCTCCATTGTGAAATTGCACAACAAGTTTTATGGAATTTTTTGTTTTTTATTCCAAAAAATCGAGAGCTTCTTTGGTCAAAGTGCAGAGAGGGGCGGGAGACTACTCCTTCTTCCCGTTTTCGTATTCCAGGATGTTTTTCAGCTCTTCCAGGAAGGAATTGATGTCCTTGAACTGGCGGTAAACCGAGGCAAAGCGGACATAGGCCACCTGGTCGATGCCCCCCAGCTTTTCCATGCACAGTTCCCCGATTTGCGTGGAGGGGACCTCCTTTTCCAGCCGGTTTTGGAGGGTGGTCATAATATCCGCCACCGCTTCCTCCAAGGCGGACAGGGAGACCGGGCGCTTTTCGCAGGATTTAATCATCCCGCTCAGGAGCTTGTCCCGGCTGAATACCTCGCGGGAACCATCGCGCTTAATGACCATCAGGGGGGTGGTTTCAATCACCTCGTAGGTGGTGAAGCGCTTTTCGCACTTCAGGCACTCTCTCCGGCGGCGTATCCGCTCCCCCTCGTCGGTGGGCCGGGTATCAATAACCTTGCTTTCTGTGTAGCCGCAGAACGGACATTTCATAACGTTCCCTTCCTCTCTGTTCCGGCTGATAAAAACGGTCTTCCCTTCCGTTGGGCGGAGAGAGTACAGTTCCTAAAGCAAAATTTCTCTGTATATTAGAATAACAAAAAACGGCTGGTAATTCAAGGGTATTTTGCTGTTTATTTGAAAAATTTGTCCAAAAAACAGGACGTTTTTAAGGGGACTTCAGGCGGCTCTTTCCTGCCTAGGTAGGCACGCCTTCCCCTGAAAAAGACAGCTCCTTTTCCTCCTGCTCAGCCTCCTCCAGGTACCGGTCAATAAGGTCCATCAGATGGGCCTGGGAGAAAACGCTGGCGTTAAGGCGGCGCACCAGCCTTTGCACCCGCAGCAGGCTTTCGGAAATCTCCCGAATATGTACCCGCAGGTTGCCCTCCTCATCCAGCCCCTTGACGCCATATACCACCGTGTAGCTGTCCTCATCCTCGAAGATGGTTCGACACACACGGAAGCTGAGGCGGCAGCTGTTCTCCAGCTCCTGCCGGACATGATTTTTTGTCATTGCAACATCACACTCCTTCTGCTCCCCACATCTTTATATTGTAAGGGATAGGAGCGAAAGGTTCAAACAAAATCGTAAGACAGGGTATGACAAAATGCCCCGGAGAAAATTCTCCGGGGCATTTTTCTGACAGAGAAGATTTACTTTTTCGCTTTTTCCCGGCTCTCCTGCCAGAAGACCCACAGGGGACCGGCCAGGCAGACGGAGGAATAGAGGCCGGCCACAAGGCCCATGATGAGGGGGAAAGCGAAGGTGACAATGGAGGTGAGGCCGTAGAGCCTGCCCATCACCGCCACCACCACCATGGCAAGGATGGTGGAGAAGGAGGTGCCGGCGGCACGTCCCAGGGACTGGTTCACCGAGAGATTCACCAGCTGGCCGAAGGGGAGCTTCTCCCCCAGGAGCTTGCGGTTTTCCCGGATGCGGTCGTAGATGACGATGGTGGCGTTAATGGAGTAGCCCAGAATGGTGAGGGCCACCGCGATGAAGTTTTCGTTAATGGGGAAACCAAAGATGACGAAGGTGGCATAGACCACAATGACATCGTGGAGCAGCACCAGGGCGGCCATAACGCCTGCCGACCAGCCGTCCATCACCTTAAAGCGCATAGCGATATAAAGAATCATCAGCAGCACCGCGAAGGCCACCGCCAGGCTGCACTTTTGGAAGAACTCCTGGCCGATGGTGGCGTCCACGTTGGTCACCGAGGTAACCGCCACACCGGCGCTGGGGAAGGCGGCCTGAAGAGCGTCGGTGGCCTTCTGCTGCACCTCCGCGCTGATGCCCTGGTCCTGGGCCAGGGAGAGGGTGATGCTCTTGGTGCCGGTGATGATGTCCTCCCCCTGCTGGATGGAGGCTTTGCCCCCCACCGCGTCCTCAAAGGTCCGCTGGAACCGGTCCATGTCCACATCACCCTGGTAGGAATAGGAGACAATGGAACCGCCCTTAAACTGGATATCCAGCTCCACTCCGGGGACAAAGGAGGTCACCAGAGCGATAGCCACCAGGGCGGCGGAGATGGCGAAGAAAATCTTCTTCCGGCCCACAAAGTCGTAGCTCTTTTTCTCCTGGGCGGGAGCTTCGGCTTCCTTCCTGCTGCCGCCGTAGAACCAGGGATCCCGGAAGCAGCCCAGGCGGGAAATGCCCTTCAGCATCGCCTTGGAGGCGTAGACGCCCATAATCATGTTGGCTACCACGCCCATCAGCAGGGTGTAGCCGAAGGAATAGATGGCCCCGGTGGTGGTCTGGCCGAAGAGGAAGAAAATCTTAGAAAAAATGCTGTTGGCGGGGCCGAAGGCGCCCATCAGGATTACCGCCACAATGACGTTGGTGACGTTACCGTCCAGAATTGCGGAGAAGGCGCGGTCAAAGCCCAGCCGCACCGAGCCGTCGATGGTCTTGCCGGAGCGGATTTCCTCCCGGATGCGCTCGGCGGTGATGATGTTGGCATCCACACCCATACCGATACTGAGGATAATACCTGCAATACCCGGCAGGGTGAGGGTGAAGGAGGGGACATCCGGCAGCAGCCGGGTCACCGACGCCACCATAATCACCATCTGCCCGGTGAGGGCAAAGAGCCCCACAAAGCCGGGGAGGCGGTACTTCAGCACCATGTAAAGGGCCACCAGCACAAAGGCAATCATCCCCGCCTGGACCATCACATCCTTGGCCCCCTGGCCCAGGGTGGGAGAAATGGAGCTATAGTCCCGCGTATCCAGCCGGAAGGGCAGGGCGCCGCCCTGAATCTTCTGGGCCAACGCCTCGGCCTGCTCCGAAGTGAAGCCGCCGCTAATCATTCCCTCGCCGCTGGTGATGACATCATCCACCGACGGGTAGGAAATGAGGGTATCATCCATCCAGATGGAAATAATCTTCCCCTGGTTCTGCCGGGTAGCTTCCGCAAATTTGGTGGTTCCCTCCGGGCTGAGCTTAAAGGAAACCACATACTGATAGGAGCCGGTGGTGGGGTCCGAATACATATTGCGAACCGCGCTGATAAGGTCCCGGCCCTCCAAAACCACCTTTCCGGTAGGCTTTCCTTCTGCGTCAATCTCCAGACCCTCCCGGAAGGTGAGCATGGCCGTGTCCCCCAGCTCCTTGATGGCCTGTTCCGGGTCATATTCGGTCTCCCCTGCCTGCCAAGGGAAACGGACAATTATACGGTCCTTGGCGGTATCGGTGTAGACCTCGTAATCGGTGATGCCCTGGGTCACCAGGCGGGTGCGAATCACCTCGGAGGCCGCGTTCATCTCCTCCTCGGTGGCGTCATAGCCATCCGAAGGGACGAAGGTGGCGTCCACACCACCCCGAATATCAATGCCCCAGCGTATCTCCGACGCACCCTTGATATAGGTGGTGGTAGTATCCCCGCTGGTGACATGGACCCCGAAGAAGGTGAGGTATGCCGCTGCCAATATCACAATGGCGACAGCAAAAAAGGGCCATGATTTCTTTTTCTTCATTAAGAATCCTCCCATGCTGAAAGTATCGTACCAGGGGCTGCAAAAAAAGGGCCATGCCCTCCCCCTGGACAAGCACAAAATGTATTATATTCCATTTCCCTGTTAAAATCAAGGCCTGGGAAGGGCTGGAAGGGGCTAAAATCATTGATAGGCCGGTTTATAAAAGGCCAGCGGCCGTTAAACGTGTATATAAACACCGCGCAAGTTTTGACGAACCTCCTTCTTTCCGCTATAATGAAGCCAGAGCGTTACAGGAGGGGTATTATGCTGAAGAAAAACGAATCCATCATCCTGGAGATTCAGTCGGTTACCAGCGAGGGGAGCGGCGTGGGCCGCTATGAGGGGATGGCTGTTTTTATCCCCGGCGCCGCGCCTGGGGACCGGCTGGCGGTAAAGATTGTCAAGGTCCTTTCCTCTTACTGCTACGGCATCATCCAGGAGATCCTGTCCCCAGGGCCGGGGCGCATCTCCCCCGCCTGCCCTGTCTGCCGCCGGTGCGGGGGCTGCTCCCTTCAGCACCTTTCCTACCAGGAGGAGCTGCGGATTAAAAAGCAGTGGATTGCCGACGCGGTTTCCCGCATCGGGGGGCTGTCCCTGCCGGTGGAGGGGGTCCTTCCCTCCCCCCAGGTCACCGGTTACCGCAACAAGGCCCAGTACCCCATTGGCAAAGGGCCGGAGGGGACCTTCTGCGGCTTTTATGCCCCCCGCAGCCACAACATCGTCCCTTATAGCGACTGCCTGCTCCAGCCCCCCTTCTTCTCCGATATACTCCGGGCGGTCTGCCGGTATATTGACCAAAGCGGCCAGCAGCCCTACAATGAGCAGACCGGAACGGGGCTGTTCCGCCACCTCTACCTTCGCTGGGGGGAGGCCTCCGGGCAGGTGATGGTCTGCCTGGTGGTGAACGGGGAGCGCATTCCCCAGGTCCAGCTGCTGGTGAGTATGATTTTAGCCGCCTGCCCCAGCGTCACCTCCATCCTCCTGAACCGCAACACCAAGCGCACCAATGTCATCCTTGGCGGGGAAACCCAGGTCCTCTATGGGGAGCCCTGCATCCGGGACACTCTGGCGGGGGTGGAGGTGGAGATTTCCCCCCTCTCCTTCTACCAGGTGAACCACCAGGGGGCAGAGCTGCTTTACCGCCAGGCGGCGGAGCTGGCGGCCCTCTCCCCTGGCGATGTTCTGCTGGACCTCTACTGCGGGGCGGGGACCATCGGCCTTTCCATGGCCCGGCAGGCCAGGGAGCTGGTGGGGGTGGAGATTGTGGAAAGCGCCGTCCGGGACGCCCGCCGGAACGCCGCCCGAAGCGGGGTGCAAAACGCCCGCTTCCTTTGCGCTGACGCCGGAAAAGCCGCCGCCCAGCTGGAGGAGGAAGGGCTGCGTCCCACAGTGATTGTTATGGACCCGCCCCGGAAGGGCTGTGACGCCGCCACCCTTGCCGCAGCGGTCCGGATGGCCCCGAAGCGCATGGTTATGGTCTCCTGCAACCCCGCCACCATGGCCCGCGACCTGCGGCAGCTGGAAAGCGCCGGGTACAGGGCGGCCGCCCTGCGGGGGGTGGATATGTTCCCCAGGACGGCCCATGTGGAAGCGGTGGCGCTTCTGACCAGGGAAACAGCAAATTTTTAGCTGGAGGAAACAAACTGGAGGAAACAAACTGGAGGAAATAAATATGTCTTATAACCATCAAGCTATCCCCACCCCAGAAAGCCTCGTCACCACCCACGAAGAGACAAGGGCGGGCTTTTTAAGCATCGCCCTGGAGAAGAACCGGGTCAGTGACCCCTTTGTGAAGAATGCCCTGGCCTTTAAATCTATGGTCGCCCATACGCACAGCCCGGAGGAACTTCTTGCGATTCCCCAGGTGCGGCCATTCTTAATCACCGCGGCGGGCCTTTCGGAGAAATCCCTCGCCTACCTGGACGAAAGGGACCAAACCATGGCCATTCAGGAACTGATTGACAAGTTTCTGAAACCGGCGGGAAAGGCTTACATAGACGAAGCTACCTTTCGATATCTTCTCATCAAAGGGGATGCCGTTGGCGGCACCATGCGCAATAAGATTGGCGCACTTGGTCAGGAAAGGCTTATCCGCGGAATCTACTCCAGCATGAATGTGCGCGGACTTTGCTGCCACCGGCTCCTCTCCAGCTCCAGCCGCTGGACTGCCGTGGACCAAAACGCCCCCGAAGCAGAAAAGAACGTGAAGGCCCTTCACTGGATAAACGAAAAGGGGGAGCGGCTTTTGGTCTTCAATGCCAGAATCCCCACTGTAAACAAAAATGTTGACCTCTGCCTCTTCTCCGGCGCAAGGGAGGATTACCAACAGGGAAAGATTGTGTGCCAGGATAAGCGGGCAATCATGTTCGGAGAGCTGAAAGGCGGCATCGATCCGGCCGGCGCGGACGAGCACTGGAAAACCGGCAATTCCGCCTTGAACCGGATTCGGTCCAGCTTTGCCAACGCCGGCTTCCCCTCCATCCTAACTTCTTTTATTGGTGCGGCTATCCAGCGTTCCATGGCAGTGGAAATCTTTGACCAGCTAAGGGACGGCACCTTGGCGAATGCCGCCAATCTCACAAATCATAATCAGCTGATTGAATACTGCAACTGGCTAATCGAACTATAGGGGGCATCCAGATGGCAAAAGAGCCAACCCATTCCCAGACCCTTTTGGGAACCATGGACAAGAAAGACTATATTGTTGACGCTTTTTCTGCGGACGGGCTTTGTCCCCAGGAGGCCAGGCAAGCGCTTGAGCAAAGATATACGCCTATTTTAGAGATAACCAAAAAGTTTGACCGGAGAAGCGTAAGCTACCAGCTGAGTAAGAAAAACGCGCTGCACAGCTGGTTAAAATACAAGGAAGGCTTTTCTGCGGACCTGGTAAACATCCTTTTGGATGAGATGGGGGCGGTTCCGGGGGATATAATCCTCGACCCGTTTCTAGGCGCGGGGACCACCGCCCTCGTTTGCCAGCTGCGCGGCATCAATAGCATTGGCTATGATATTTTGCCGCTCTCCAAGGTGGCTATTACCGCCAAAGCAAACAGCATGAGCTACAATTTGGAGGAGCTCCGGCAGATGCTCCACCGGTTTACCCAGCTGGTTCTGCCAGAAGGGTATTCAAAAAAGACACCCTATATAAATATCACCTGCGGAGCCTATCCGGAACACAACGCAAAATTCATTCAGTTCGCCACGGAATGGATCGACCAGAGCGATTTTTCCGAGATTACTAAAAATCTGTTTACCCTATGTATGATAAATTCTCTGGAGCGTTGCAGCTACACATCCAAAAGCGGTCAATATTTAAGCTGGGATTCCCGTTCCGAGAAAATTATCGACGTAAACAGGAGAAGAGAGGAAGCTGGCAAAAAGCCCCTTGCGCAACACACTTGCCGCAAGGTGATTGAAGACAGCAGGGACGCTGTTGCGGATGAACTCCGGCATGTGCTATCCAATTTGGAGACAATACAGGGGAGCGGATATGCTGGCACGCCCTCGGCCATTCATTATACCCAGGGAAGCGCCTTGTTCCAGCTGCCGCAGATAGCGGACGGTCTTCTGAAGGGTGTGATTACATCACCCCCCTACTGCAACCGCTATGATTATACCCGGACCTATGCTTTGGAGCTCGCCTACCTTGGGGTGGATGAAAAAGGGATAAAAGAAATGCGGCAAGCGCTCCTGTCCTGCACCGTTGAGAACAAATCGAAGGTGGAAGCCTTGCGGGAACACTACACCAGCATTGGGGCCGGGGAACGGTTTCATTCCATTCTCTCCCGCATAAGGACGAATCCCGCGCTTCAAGAGGTCCTCCAGGCGTTGGAGATGCGAAAAGCTCATGGGGACTTAAACAACGATGGCGTTTTGCGCATGGTGGAGGGGTATTTTACAGAGCTTGCATTTCTCTATGGGGAGCTTTACCGAATCTGTCAACCGGGCGCTGTGGTGGCCTTTGTAAACGACAATGTGCGTTATGGCGGCGAAGTGATACCGGTGGATTATCTTTCCACAAATTTGGCAGAACAATTTGGCTTTACCCCTGTCAAAGTCTACTGTTTGGAACAATTAAAGGGCAACAGCAGCCAGCAAATGAAGAAATATGGAAGAGTTCCCCTCCGGAAAAGCATCACAATATGGCGGAAGGAATAGGGTCCACATAGAAAACAAATCCGGAAAACAGCAAGGCTTAGGCGAGTGGCTATTTTGTATGTTATTTTTGGTTTCTTCTTCCATGTTGAATAATCCAGTCCTGCGCCCTGCTTCCCTCTAGTTTTTCCCACTGGGAAACAATAAAATCTGCTTTTTCTGGCGCGTCTTTGTATAAGTCATTGAGATTATTCCCCACGCTTTTTTGAACAAATTTTTCCGGGTCATCTTTTAAGTTCGTAAGAATTATTGTGTACTTTTCAAATTCATCCAATGCAACAAATAGCTTTTGTGACCAGGGCAGCCGTATCCGAACCCCCTCGCTTGCAAGTCTCCGCACATGAACATTTTCATCCGCCGTCCATTTTATCAGCTCGTCCATCACTTCTTTGGGATGTTCTCTTAGCAACGGACGAATCGCGTATTCCCCGGTAAATCTTTTTGTTAGTTCCTTCAAAAACGAAAGGGATAACCTCCAGTTTTCATTTCCCCACCGTTCAACATATCTGCCAATAGGCCATAACCACCAGCCAAAACGAAACATTCCTTCCGGCTGGGTTAATTCCGGCCCCAGTATATTGAAAAACGCCTGTATATTCTCCTCATAACCGCCCGTCATGTTCTCTTGCATAGCGTCCACAATACAGTCAAGCCTTGCAAATAATTCCTTGTCATCCAATCTGCCAATCAGGGAACGGCAAAAATTTTTCTCGTTAAAATCCGGCATCACCGAAAGTATCTTTTGCGCAAGACTGAAAATGTAGCCGTCGTCATAATAGTCTTTATGTTTCATGCTTGTCCGCTCCTTGAAAAAACAGAATCTATGCCAAAACCCACCCTTTGTTGACAGGCCCCCGCCATACAGCGAGGGCCTTATCTTTTGCTGCTTTACAGCGTCACCTTTTCAAAATCCGAAGCGGGGTGCTTGCAAAGGGGACAGATGAAATCGGCGGGAAGCTCCTCCCCCTCGTAGATATAACCGCACACCACGCAGCGCCACACCGTCTTTCCGGCGGCCTTGGGTTTTTCCGGCTTGGGCTTAATGTGGGACTGGTAGTAGGTGTAGGTGGCCGACGGGACCTCCGACAGCACCTCCATATCCTCCACCGTGGCAATGAAGAGGGTGTGGGTGCCCAGGTCCACGATCCGGTTCACCGAAGCGCTGATGTAGCCGTTGCACCCGGCGGTGACATAATGCAGGCCGTTGGCGCTGCGCTTGCAGCTTTCGTAGCCTGCAAACTTATCCACATCCCGCCCGGACTGGAAGCCAAAGTGCCGGAAGGTATCAAAGCTGGCCTCCTCGCTGAGGATGGAGATGTTGAACTTCCCGCTTTCCCGCAGCAGGTCGTGGGTGTAGTTGGCCTTGTTCACTGTAATGCTGATTTGGTTGGGCTCCACCGTCACCTGCCCCGCTGTGTTGATGATGCAGCCGCTCTCCTTCCCTCCTGCGGCAGCGGTGAGGACAAACAGGCCGTAGGTCAGGTTAAACATCGTCTTCATATCCATAAAAATAATCCCCCTTTTCTGCTCTTCATTGTAGGACCTTTTTCCAGCCCTGTCAAGGCGAAGGAAAGAAGATTCCCAAAAAACAGAAAAATTTCCCTCCCCCTTCCCTTTCCGCTTCTTGCCAAAAAGGGACAGACTCTATATAATAGTACCTATAGATTTCATCCAATTCATTTACCGGAAAGAAGGTTGCATCTTTATGCAAAGAACTGAGATTAAATCGCTTTTTTCCGCTGTCGCCGACTATATTGATTCCGAGGTGACAGTGTGCGGCTGGGTCAAGACCATCCGGCAGAGCAAGACCCTGGGCTTTATTGAGCTGAACGACGGCACCTCCTTCCAGAACCTCCAGGTGGTTTTTGAACCCTCTGTGGTGGAAAACTACGATGAGATTGCAAAGCAGAACGTGGGTGCTGCCCTGGTGGTCCGGGGCCACGTCCTGCTCACCCCAAACGCCAAGCAGCCCTTTGAGGTCCACGCCGTTTCCATCCAGGTGGAAGGGAGCTCCTCCCCGGAATATCCCCTCCAGAAGAAAAAGCACACCCTGGAATACCTGCGCACCATCCAGCACCTGCGTCCCCGGAGCAACACCTACAGCGCCGTCTTCCGGGTGCGCTCGGTAGCGGCCTACGCCATCCACAAGTTCTTCAATGACAGGGGCTTTGTCTACGCCCACACCCCCATCATCACCTGCAGCGATTGCGAGGGCGCCGGGGAGATGTTCCACCTCACCAACCTGGATATCGCCGAGCCTCCCCGCACCGAAGACGGCAAGGTGGACTATACCCAGGATTTCTTCGGCAAGGCTGCCAATCTCACCGTCTCCGGCCAGCTGGAGGCGGAGTGCATGGCCATGGCCTTTTCCAAGGTGTATACCTTTGGGCCCACCTTCCGGGCGGAGCGCTCCAACACCCCCCGCCACGCGGCGGAGTTCTGGATGATTGAGCCGGAGATTGCCTTTGCGGACCTGGCGGACGACATGAAGCTGGCCTCTGATATGATTAAATTTGTGCTGCGGTATGTGATGGAAAACTGCCCCGCCGAGTTGCAGTTCTTTAACAGCTTCTACGACAAGGGACTGCTGAAGCGGCTGGAGAACATCGTCAATTCGGATTTTGCCCATGTCACCTACACCGAGGCGGTAGAGATTCTGACAAAGGTGAAGGACCGTTTTGAATACCCGGTCTACTGGGGCTGCGACCTCCAGACCGAGCACGAGCGCTATCTCACCGAGGAGGTCTATAAAAAGCCGGTCTTCGTCACCGATTATCCCAAGGAGATCAAAGCCTTCTATATGCGGATGAACGACGACAACAAGACGGTGGCCGCTGTGGATCTGCTGGTCCCCGGCGTTGGGGAAATCATCGGCGGCAGCCAGCGCGAAGAGCGGCTGGATATGCTGCTGGCCCGTATTAAAGAGCTGGGCCTGCGGGAGGAGGACTACTGGTGGTATCTGGACCTGCGGCGGTTTGGCGGCACCCGCCACGCCGGCTTTGGCCTGGGCTTTGAGCGGCTCATTATGTATATCACCGGCATCAGCAACATCCGGGACGTCCTCCCCTTCCCCCGCACCACCGGCTCGGCGGAGTTTTAAGCAAATCTGGGGCGTTGCCCCAGCCTCCACTTCTTTTTCTTCTTACGAAAGAAGAAAAAGAAGCAAAAAGAAGAACGGCCAGGGTGTTTACAGCGTAGCAGGGGAACTTGGAAGTTGCGCACAATTTGGACACTCCCTAAGAGCCTGTTCAAGAACTCCAGGTATACCGAATTGGCAGGGATTTTTTCGCCCTGCAAGGCAAAAAACCTCGGAGCCCTTCGGGCATGTCTGCTTCGCAGAATACTTGGTGTCTTCGGCATAGCCGACGTACCCGAAGGGACGCGAAGCGACCCGTTAGGGTTCAAGGTTTTTTCCAGGCGCTAAGAGCCGCCTGCGGCGGTTGCGCCTGGACGCGCCTGCGGGCGCAGTAACGCAGCAGGACGGATAAAGACCTGTCAAGGCGGTGGGCTGGGAGTTTTTGAATAGGCTCTAAAAGCATTATAGATAGGCAGCAAAAGCCCCGCGCTAAAAAGGCGCGGGGTAGTTTTATGGGGACATTTGGTTTATCAGGCGGCCAGAGCCTTGCCCCGGCGTCTCCACCGGAGATAGAGGGCCAGCGCCCCGGCATAGGCCAGGGTGAGGAGCAGGCTTACAAGGGCATAGCGCCCCAGAGCGGCAAAGTAGGCGTTGGGGTCCGAAAGGGTGTGGTGGACCTCATAGATGCCCCCCAGCAGGATCATCGTCCCGGCGAAGAAAATATCCCCCCAGGCGGAGACCCTGTCCCGGTGCAGCCGCCAGTGGAAAACCGGCAGCAAAAGCATGGCGCAGCCGGAGATCTGATTCAGCAGGAGGGCGGCCCAGTAAGGCAAACCCTGCCCTGAAAGGATAAGCAAAGCCTCCCCCCAGGAGCCGGCCAGGTCGGCAGCCAGCAAGACGGCGCACCCCAAGACAAACCAGCGGCTCCTTTTGGGGAAACACAGCGTATCCTCCAGGGGGAGGAGCCTTGCCATAAACCGGAGACTGCCCCCCAACCCCTCCTCCTCTGGCTCCGGGTGGAAGTCCACCTGGACCCGCAGGCGGTGGAACAGAGGGAAAAGCAGCAGAAAGGCCACCGGAACCAGCCACCCCAGCGGGCTAAAGCTGCGGAAGAAAGGAAGGCGGAATTCCCAGAGGGCGTAGAAAAGACTGACCAGCAGGGACATGGCAGATACTCCTTTCTGATGATAAAACGCTTTGTTCCGCTTTCAGTATAACAGCAGCCGGCAGGGATTGCAAGACACTCTCCAACCCTTTTCTATCCTTCCCCGCCAGGCGCGGCCTTCCCCCGGTTCTTCTTTGCCAGGTAGCGGCGCTGGAACCAGATGCCTCCCAGTCCCAAAAGACCGGTGCAGAGAAAGATTCCCACCGTCAGCCACAGGTTATTGCTGGCGAAGCTGGCCCCGCCCAGGTGGAGGTGATCACCGAGGGGATGCGGGCCAGGGTGGAAAGGAACAAGAACCGCCCCAAGGGAAGGGAGCTGAGGCCGCAGACATACACCAGAATATCCTTCGGGGTGCCGGGGATGAAATAGAGGAGAAAGACAACCCCTTCCAGACGGGCTTCGTCCTGAAGGAACCGGTACTGCCCCAACTGCTGGCCCAGGGAGGTGCGGTCGAAGGCGGCTTTTCCCTTCCTGCGCACCAGGAGAAATACCGCTGCCGAGCCGATAAGGCACCCAGCCAGACAGAGCAGAAGCCCCCCAACCGCCCCGTACATCGCTCCGGCGGCTAGCTCCACCGGCTCCCCTGGGATGATGGCTACCACAATCTGGAGGATTTGGACCCCCAGCAGAAGCAGCACCCCCCACAGGCCCAGAAGCTCCACCTTTCCCTGGAGCCAGGGACCAAACTCCGGGCGGAGCATCCACCGGATAAGGGGCAGGCAGGCGAGGCAAAGGAGGAGAAAACCGGCTGCCCCCACAGCCAGCAGGAACGGTTTTTTGCCGCCGTTTTTCTTTACATGATCGCTATTCATAGACATCCTCCGCATTTTTTTTTTTTTTTTGCTATATTTTGTCACAATTTTTTGGTACAATAAATAGTATTATCCATGATACGATAAACACCGGCAGAATGCTACAAACAGATTGTAAACATTTTTTGGGCGAGGGAGGGTCCTTCTTTTGGAATACAACGCCTTTACCGAAGGGGTGCGTCCCGGCAGCGTCACCACCAGCCACGAGGTGATGATTCTCATCTGTTATCTGATTGACCAAGCGGGACAGCCGGTTTCCTTCCAGGAATTAAACGCCGCTCTTCAGGGGCAGGAGCTGGTAAACTACTTCCAGTTTGCGGAGACGATGGAGAGCCTGCGCCGCTCCGGCCATATCCTCCCCCAGGAGTACCAGGGGGAGCCGTGCTTTGTTCTTAGCGCCCTGGGGCGGGGAATCTCCGATACCTTTGAAAAGGACCTGCCTCCGGCGGTGCGGGAGCGGGCGGCGATGGCCCTGGAGCGCATCCTCACCCTGGTGCGCCGCCAGCGGGAAAACCGGGTTGAAATACTGGAAAAAGAGGATGGCTGGCAGATCTCCCTCACCATTCCGGATATCGGCAGTGACCTGCTGTCCCTCTCCATCTTTATGCCCACCCGGCGGGAATGCGAGGCCATACGCCGTCGCTTTCTCAACGACCCTATGCTGGTGTATAAGGGGGTTTTTGCCCTGCTCACCGGCGATACCCGGACGGTGGGGGAGCTGGTGGAAAGCCAGCAGGACCTGTTTAACGACTAGGAGGCATCTATGACCAAATCCATCATAACCATACTGCTCACCTTTTATTCGGCGGCGCGGGTTTCCGCCATCGCCTACCACCTGTATTACGGGCTGGAGCGGCTCCCCATGGGTGTGCTCCTTATTACCTGCGCCTGCTGTCTGGTCTCCTTCGGGACCGGGGTAGCCCATTACAAGGGTCGCCTCCGGGGAAAGACCCTGAAAAGCGTCCTGATGCTGATAGCGGTGGGCGCCCTGGCCAATATGCTTATTATTTACCTGAACCCGGTCAACCACCTGGAGAACATGGACCTTCTCATCACCGGGAGCTTTTTTGATGTAGTCTTTTACCTGGGGGCGCTTACGCTGCGCATCCCGGACGCTGCCCCTCCTTTGGAGGAGGACGCGCTGCCGGAAACAGAACTGCCGGAATCCTAAAAGTAATCCCCCCGGAGGGTAGCTGCTCTCTGGGGGGTACTGTTATTTCTTATTGCCTTTGTTGCCTCCCGGCCGTCTTCCAGCAGCGAAGCTGCCGGGGCAAATATCCATCACCACACGGGGCGGCTGGATAAGCGCCTGTTCATAGTGGCACTCCCACTGGATGCTCTGGTCAATCTTCCCTTGGGCGTTCACCCCGTCCACCGTCTCCCCTGGTTTAATGGGGACGTCATTATCATAGAGGTACTGGCCCACATTGTAGAGGTAGTTTGACACATGGTCGGGGTTCAGCTCCCGGAAGTGGAGCTGAACGTCCGGCAGGCCCAGGGCGTAAAGGCCCAGGGTGTCCATCACCTTGTCCTCGCTCCCCTGGATGTTGAAGAAACGCACATTCACCCCGTACCACATAAAGCGGCTGTCCCCTGTGAGGGGGTTATTCACCGCCTGCTCCCGGTCCAGAAGTTTTCCGGCGGAGGGCACCCAAACGGCGGTGCAGCCGGGGAACAGCTCCAAAGCGGTTTCCAGCCAGGCGGTGAGGAGCCGCGCCCGCTCCAGGTAAGGAAGGCCGGAGGCCATAAAGTCGCTGAGCATCACGCTGTATTTGCAGCTGTCCAGCAGCTCTCCCCCGTTTTGGACATCCCACAGCTGGCTGCGCTGGAAGGCGTCGATCTTCTCCGATTCAAAGGAGCTGGGGGGCGCTATCAGCACCTGGGCCGGAACCCTCTTTTCCCCCTCATATTCCACCAGCAGCCCCTTGGCAGCAAAGCTGTAAATGCCGTCCTCCTTTTCGGTAACAGTATCAATGGCGCACCCCAGCTTCTCCCCCAGCTTCTGGGCAAACAGCGCCGGGACTGGACGCTCCGGCTTTTCCTGGAAGAGAAGATTCAGCCAGATGAGCTTATGGAAATCCGGGGCTTCCACTTCCCGCTCCTGCTGGAAGACCTGGTCCTGCTCCCCGGCAGGCTCCCCGCTGGTGGCCTCGGTCCGCTCCTCCTGGGGCGCGGGATTCTCCTGCTTTTTTCCAAAAAGACCGCTTAAAATTCCCATATCTATAACCCTCCCTTGAGCCTGTCCAAGATCTCCCTGCACACCGCCTTGACAGGTCTTTTTGTTCCCTGCGACGTTACTGCGCCCGCAGGCGCGTCCAGGCGCAACCGCCGCAGGCGGCTCTTGGTGCCTGGAAAAAACCTTGAACCCTAACGGGTCGCTTTGCGTCCCTTCGAGTACGTCGGCTACGCCGAATATGCAAGTATTCTGCGAAGCAGATGTGCCCGAAGGGCTCCAAGGTTTTTTTGCCTTGCAGGACGCAAAAATCCCTGCCTATTCGGCGCACCGGGAGTTCTTGTATAGGCTCTTAATAATGAATCTTCAGGGTCATCCCCTCCAGGGAAACCCCCTCGGAGCAGGTGACTGGAATCTTCTCCTCCGCCGAATGGCCCACCGTCTCCCCGTCCCGGATGTAAACATCCGCGTTCAGCAGGTAGGCGCAGAGGTCGTACAGAAACTCGAAGATGTCGCTGGGCTCATGGGAGCTGTCCAAAATCTCCATCTCATTCCGGCCAAAGCTGGTGAGGCCGTAGGTGTAGCCGCAGACCCCTTCCTTCCCCCGGTAGATGCCCACATAGACCCAGTCCATCACCGGCAAGTCCCCATTCTTCATGTCTTCGGCCACCCGCAGGTAATGGTCCGGCGCCAGAACGGTGCCGGAGGTATAAATGCCC
>WSMP01000045.1 GCA_013316495.1 Angelakisella sp. | reverse complement strand
GCCCAGAAAACTTATACTAAAGCTCTATGAGAAATTCGGCCGCCGGCTCCAGGGCGTCGATGCTGGTAGCTATCCCCTGAAGAAACAGCCCCCGCCAGGTAAAGGCCACCGCCCCTTTGGGGCGCTCCTCCCCGCCAGAAAGGCCCTCCCAAATCATCCGCCCCCCCAAATAGCCCAGCAGCAGCAGGGCAATGATATGGTCCACCCGCGCCATGTACCGGATAAACCGGCTCCCCAGCAGGTAACCCAGCAGGGGCATCAGCCCCTGAAATCCTCCAAAGACGGCGGCGGTAGCCAGTATCCTCCGGGGGGTATAGCCCCGGCAGCAAACCCCGTTGGCCGCCGCCACCGCGCAGGCGTCCATCGAAAGCCCCACCGCCAGCAGGAGCAGCTCCCAAAGCCTCATCCTCTCTTCCCCTCCTGTCTGTCCCCCAATCATTGCATTATATCGGAAAAGGCGGCGGAGAATACCTAAAAGGGAGCCGTCCGGGGGCATTCACCGGTAATTTACAATTTATTCACGCTTTTTAGGGCGCTGTGATGTAAAATGACTGTATTGTGGACAAAGGATAGGGAGGGACCCGCGGGTCTTTCCAAAAGGGAGCGTGGGGGTTCTGTTTGGGTATGTGAGACCCCTGGAGGGGCAGCTGCGGGTCTGCGAGCTGGAGGCCTACAAGGCGGTGTACTGCGGCCTTTGCCGGCAGCTTGGGCAGTCCTTCGGCCTGCCGGCCCGGTTCACCCTCAGCTATGACGCCTCCTTTCTGGCCCTGCTGGGGCTGGCCCTGGCGGAGGAAAAACCGGCCATCGCCCCTGGGCGCTGTCCCTTTAATCCTCTGGGCAAAAGGCCGGTCTGCCAGGAGGCGCCGGCTTTGGCCTTCGCCGCCGATGTTGCGGTGCTGCTGCTGTACTGGAAGCTGCGGGACAACCTGACCGACGAAGGCCCTGGCAGGCGGCTGCTGGCCCGGAGCGGCCTGCTCCTTTGGGGCGGGGCCTACCGGAGGGCCGCCGCCCGCTGCCCGGAGCCGGACGAGGCCTTCCGGCAGATGACCATGGAACAGCGGGAGCTGGAGGCCCGAAGTTGCCAAAACCCGGACGAAGCCGCCCAGCCCACCGCCCAGGCCCTCTCCGCCGTGCTGTCCGCCCTTTCGGACGACGAGGACCAGCGGCGGGTGCTCTCCCGGCTGGGGTATCTGCTGGGGCGCTTTGTTTACCTGGCGGACGCCCTGGACGACCTTTCGGCGGACCAAAAAAGGGGGCGGTACAACCCCTTTTTACAGGCCGGGGGGCCAAGCCATCTGGGCGAACTGCAGCAGCAATGCCGGGGCTCCCTTTACCTCACCATCGGGGAGGTGGAGCGGACCTGGCAGCTTTTACGGGTACGGCACTTTGCACCCATCCTGGAGAATATCCTCACCCTGGGGCTTATGGCCCAGGCAGACCGCCTGGCGGAGAAAGGAGCGGAAAAGAATGACTGACCCCTACCAGGTACTGGGGGTTTCCCCCAGCGCCACCGATGATGAGATTAAAACCGCCTACCGCCAGCTGGCCCGGAAATATCACCCGGATAACTACGTGGACAATCCCCTGGCGGACCTGGCTACCGAAAAGATGAAGGAGATAAACGAGGCCTACGACGAAATTCAGCGGCGCAGGCGGGAAGGCGGGCAAAGCGCCTCCGGCTCCTACAGCCAGTATGGCCAGGGGGAATACCGCTCCTCCCAGCCCTCCCAGCTGGACGACATCCGGCGGCTCATCCAAAACGGCCGTCTCCTGGAGGCGGAGGAGCTGCTGGAGGGCATCCCCCAGCCCCGGCGGGACGGGGAATGGAACTACCTGATGGGGACTATCTACTACTCCAAAGGGTGGCTGGACACCGCCCTCAACTATTACGCTACCGCCTGCCGCCTCAGCCCCAGCAACCTGGAGTACCGGGCGGCCTACCAGCGGCTGATGCAGCAGCGGCAGTACGGCGCCTACACCGCCAGCACCACCACCTGCGACTGCTGCGAGATGTGCGCCACCCTCTACTGCTGCTCCACCTGCTGCAACTGCATGGGCGGCGGTTGTTAGCGGGGGGGGACTCACTTCTTTTTCTTCTTGCGAAAGAAGAAAAAGAAGCAAAAAGAAGAACGGCCAAAGTATTTGCAATACGGTGGAGCGCTTTAAAATCCGCGCCATCCGGGTACTGCTTTTTTCAACTTCACCGACTTAGGAGGTTCTATGACCATGAAGCATAAAAGCTCCCAGGTAGCCATCGGGGGGATGGCCTCCGGCCTCTGCCTGCTGCTGATGTTCCTAACGGGGATGATTCCCTTCTCTGAATACGCCTGCCCCACCTTTGCCGGGCTGGTGCTCATTGCGGTGGCGGAGGAGATGGGCCGCAAAACCGCCTTCATCGTCTACGGGGCCACCGCCCTGCTGAGCCTGCTGCTGGCCCCCAGCAAGGAGGCCGCCATCCTCTTTCTCTTCTTCTTCGGCTACTATCCGGTGCTGCGCACCATCCTGGAGCAGCGCGTGGGGGTAAAGCTCCTCCGCCTTGTGGCAAAGCTCCTGCTCTTTAATGTGATGATTGTGCTGGGGTATCTGGTGGTCATAAATGTTCTGGGCATTCCGGATATTCTGGAGGAATTTGGCAGCTTTGGGAAGTATTCGGCCCTGGTGCTCCTTCTTTTCGGCAACGTTTTCTTCCTGGTGTACGACTACACGGTGGGAAACCTCACCGAGGTGTACCGGGACTACTTCGCCCCCAAATTCCTGCGCCGGGGACGGCGGTAAAAAGTTAAAGTTTCCTTTTGGAGAACGGAGGGTATGGCAAATTCGCCATACTTCTCCGTTCTTCTTCGTTTGCCCCCGGAGGTGGCATTTTCTCCTTTTTGGAACAAACCGGAGGAAATTGGAGCAAACGGGAGTAAACCGGATAAAACCTAAAATTTTTTCAAAAAACCCGGTTTTTTCCCGGAAAGTATTGACAAAATCCAGAAATATGATAATATTTGCATTGGGCAACCCCGCACGATTCCAGTTTGCGGCTTGGCACCCAAAAATCCCGCCGGACCCGGAAGCCCTTCCGTTTTATCTGGCGAAATTTCTGCGGTACAATCTGTAATCCCGGAATGGAGTGACGGGTGGGCCTTTTTTGCATCTATGGCAAAAATCAGAAACATTGCGGCGCGGCAATGCCCCGGTCTGGAAGGTGTGCGGAAGTGTTTCCGCCATCCATAGCAAACCCTTTGCGGGGATGGGGCCAAAGCCAGACCGCGTGCGGGAGCGAAAAGCTCCCGCATCCATGGGCGCCGGGAAAACCCGGCGTACTATCCGCAAAGGGGGATGCATTATTTATGAGCAAGAGCAGCGCCATCATCAGCCTGCGGGGGATCCGGGTGGATTACGACGGGGAGCCGGTGCTCCACGGGCTGGACCTGGATATTATGGACAAGGAGTTCATCACCTTCCTTGGCCCCTCCGGGTGCGGCAAGACCACCACCCTGCGCATCATCGGCGGCTTCATCGAGCCGCTGGCGGGGGACATCTTCTTCCAGGGGCAGCGCATCAACGGGGTGCCGCCCTACAAGCGCCAGGTGAATACCGTCTTCCAGCGGTACGCCCTTTTCCCGCACCTGAACGTCTACGAGAACATTGAGTTCGGCCTAAAAATCAGCAAGCTCCCGGAAAAGGAGCGGCGGCAGCGGGTGGAGGAGGCCCTGGAGCTGGTGAACCTGCGGGGATACGGCCTGCGGAACATCAACCAGATGTCCGGCGGGCAGCAGCAGCGGGTAGCCATCGCCCGCGCCATCGTCAACCAGCCCAAGGTGCTGCTGCTGGATGAGCCCCTGGGGGCCCTGGACCTGAAGCTGCGCAAGGAGATGCAGGTGGAGCTGAAGCGCATCCAGCAAAGCCTGGAAATCACCTTCATCTACGTCACCCACGATCAGGAGGAGGCCCTCACCATGTCCGACCGGGTGGTGGTGATGAAGGATGGAGAGATTCTACAGACCGGCACCCCCCAGGATATTTATAACGAGCCCCAGAACGCCTTTGTGGCGGATTTCATTGGGGAAAGCAATATTATCGACGGCTTTATGCACAAGGATTTCCTGGTGGAGTTCGCCAACGACCTCTTCCCCTGCGTGGACAAGGGCTTTGCCCCCATGGAGCGGGTGCAGGTGGTGGTGCGGCCGGAGGATATCCTCATCCTCCCCGCCGAAAAGGGGAAGATCTCTGGGGTGGTGGAATCGGTCATCTTCAAGGGGGTCCACTACGAGATGATGGTGGAGGCCCTGGGCTACCACTGGATGATCCACTCCACCATGAGCGTGGAACCGGGGACGGTGATTGGGATGGATGTGGCCCCGGAGAACATCCATATCATGAAGCGGACAGAGGAGGAGTGAGCCATGAAATTCCGGCATGCTGCCCTCCCCTACATGATTTGGTCCTCTGTTTTTGTGCTGGTGCCCCTGGGCCTGGTAGCGGTCTTCGCTTTCACCACAGGGGACGGCGCCTTCACCATTGATAACATCGCCAGGGTCTCCAATTACACCCCGGTATTTATGCGCTCGGTGTGGCTGGCCATCCTGGCCACCGCCATCTGCCTGGCTATCGGCTATCCCTTGGCCTACCTGATGAGCCGGATGAACGGGGTGCGCCAGCGCACCATGGTCATGCTCATCATGCTGCCTATGTGGATTAACTTTCTGCTTCGCACCTACGCCTGGATGACCCTTTTGGAAAACAACGGCGTCATCAACTCCCTTCTGCGCCTTGTGGGCCTGGGCCCGGTGCGGATGATCAACACCCAGGGAGCGGTGGTGCTGGGGATGATTTATAACTATCTTCCCTTTATGATTCTGCCCCTTTACTCCATCATGACCAAAATTGACGACCGGGTCATCGAGGCGGCCCAGGACCTGGGGGCCAACCCCTTCCAGGTCTTTTCCAGGGTGATTTTCCCTCTCAGCGTCCCCGGCATCTCCACCGGCGTCACCATGGTCTTCGTCCCCGCCATCTCCACCTTCATTATCTCCCGGATGCTGGGGGGCGGCTCCAATATGCTCATCGGGGATCTCATCGACGCCCAGTTTTTGGGCAACGCCTATAACCCCAACCTGGGGGCGGCTATCTCCATGGTGCTGATGGTGTTTATCCTTCTGGTAATGAGTATCTTCAACCAGTTTGATGATTCTGAGGACAGGGAGGGGCTGCTGATATGATGAAACATCTTCGCCGCTTCTACATCGGCCTGGTGATGGCCTTCCTCTACCTTCCCATCGGGGTGCTGATTCTTTACAGCTTCAACGCCAGCAAATCCCGTTCGGTGTGGTCCGGCTTTTCCCTGCGGTGGTACCGGGATCTTTTTTCCAACCAGCTGATTCTTTCCTCCCTTTATAACACCATTGTGGTGGCCCTCTGCGCCTCGGTAATCGCGGTGATTTTGGGCACCGCCGCCGCTATGGGCATCTACTCCATCCGCAACAAATGGTTTAAATCGGCCATTATGAACGTCACCTATATGCCCATCCTCAACCCGGAAATTGTCATGGGCGTTTCCCTGCTGCTGCTCTTTGTTTCGGTAAACCAGATTGGGGCCGGCATCACCGCTGTCACCGGCATCCCCATGCCGGAGCTGCACCTGGGCTACCTCACCCTGGTCATCGCCCATGTCACCTTCTGCACCCCCTATGTTATCCTCAACGTGCTGCCCAAGCTGCGGCAGATGGATAAATACGTCTACGAGGCGGCTCTGGACCTGGGGTGCAGCCCCTCTATGGCCTTCTTCAAGGTGATCATCCCGGAGATTATGCCCGGCATGGCTACCGGCTTCCTCATGGCCCTCACCTACTCCATCGACGACTTCATCATCAGCTACTTTGTCAGCTCCGCCACCTCCCAGACCCTGCCGGTGACCATCGGGGCCATGGTGAGAAAGCGCATCAGCCCGGAAATCAACGCCCTGTCCACCATCATCTTTGTGGTGGTGCTGGCGGCGCTGGTGCTCATCAATCTTTCCGCCCTGCGCCAGGAGCGGCAGCTGCAAAAGAAACAAGGAGGTGGGGCGTGATGAAAAAACTCCTTTCCCTGGGCCTGGCCCTGGCGCTGGCCCTTCCCCTTCTTCTGATCACCGCCTGGGCGGATGAGA
Organism: Angelakisella sp.; assembly: GCA_013316495.1. Lineage (GTDB taxonomy): Bacteria > Bacillota > Clostridia > Oscillospirales > Ruminococcaceae > Angelakisella. The sequence goes on along the minus strand of WSMP01000045.1, from coordinate 4,897 downwards.
TGGACTATTCCGGGATGGACCTGGATTATTACACCCGGTACAAGGGACAGGGCAAAAGCCTCAACGTCTACAACTGGGGGGAATATATCTCCGATGGTTCCGACGGCAGCCTGGACGTGAACAAGGCCTTTGAGGAGCTTACTGGCATCAAGGTGGTGTATTCCACCTTTGATACCAACGAATCCCTTTACGCCAAGCTCAAAACCGGCGGCAGCAGCTACGACCTTATCATCCCCTCCGATTACATGATTGCCCGGATGATTGAAGAGGAGATGCTTCTGCCCCTGGACCTTACAAACATCCCCAACTTTGAAGGGTCCATCAACGAGCGGTATAAGGACCCCAGCTTCGACCCCGGCAACCGCTATTCGGTGCCCTACACCTGGGGGACGGTGGGGCTTATCTACAACACCACGATGGTGGATGAAAACGACCTCATTGACAGCTGGGGCTTTCTGTGGGACCCGGTCTACGCCGGAAATATGCTGATGTTCAGCAACTCCAAGGACGCCTTCGGCATCGCCTTTAAGATGCTGGGGTACCCCATCAACGCCGAAAGCAAGGAGCAGCTGGACCGCGCTACCGAGCTGCTGAAGGAGCAGAAGCCCCTCCTACAGGCCTACGTCATGGACGAGATTTTTGATAAAATGACCGGCGGGGAGGCGGCGCTGGCCCCCTACTACGCCGGGGATGCGGTAACCATGATGGAGGACAACCCGGACCTTGCTTTTGTGGTGCCCAAGGAGGGCTCCAACATCTTTACCGACGCCATGTGCATCCCCAAGGAGGCCAAAAACAAGGAGCTGGCGGAGCTGTACATCAACTTTATGCTGGAGCCGGAGGTGGGCCTTGCCAACATAGAATACATCGGCTATTCCACCCCCAACGACCGGGTGTACGACCTGCTGGACGACGAGGTGAAAAACGACCCGGTCCGTTACCCGGACCAGGAGCTGCTGGACAGCTGCGAATACTTTGTGAACCTGCCCCCGGACCTTGCCGCCTACATGGACGAGAAATGGACCGAGCTTCTCTCCTCTGACGAGCGGTACAGCCGGATGCTGATGCCCCTGGTGATGCTGGGGTGCATCATCGCCACCATCTCCCTGAACACCGCCCGGACAATGCGGAAAAACCGCCAGCCTCACAATTAGAGCCAGCATTTATTACAGAAAGGAGATTTTCTATGAACTTTCGCATGGTACACAACAACATCAACGTCCTGGATCTGGAAAAAAGCGTAGCCTTCTACAAAAAAGCCCTGGGGATGCAGGAAGTCCGGCGCAAGGAGGCGGAGGATGGCAGCTTTGCCCTGGTCTTCCTGGAGGACGGTCTTTCCGGCCACCAGGTGGAGCTGACCTGGCTGCGGGACCGCAAGGAGCCCTACAACCTGGGGGATAACGAAATCCACATGGCTATGGCCACTGACGATTTGGAGGCCGCCCGCGCCTTCCACCGGGAGCTGGGGTGCATCTGCTACGAAAACCCCGCCATGGGCATCTATTTTATCAGCGACCCGGACGGCTACTGGACCGAGATCGTGCCGGCGAAATAAGAACCTACTATTCATCGCCGGACGATGCCAGCAGGACGAAAAAAACGGCCTGATGGCGTTGGATGGCTGTGAATAACTAAGCGCGAAAAGTCCCCCTGGACGTCTGTAGGGAAAGACCGTCCAGGGGGCTGTGCTTTTTATCTGCCGCTATAATGATCCCGGCAGGAAAGGACCTCAATGGTATCGGAGGAAGCGCCTGAAATGTGGTAGACCAGGCGGTTGGCTCCATCAATGCGCCTGCTCCAATAGCCGCTTAGAGCCTGTATTCATAGCCGGACAATGCCGGATGGGCGAGAGATTTTTCCGCCCTGCAAGGCAAAAATCCGCAGAACTACTTGGTGTAATTCAAGGATTTTTAACACAGCAGGGCGAAAAAAGAGCCGGCCAGATGGTATTGGATGGTTGTGAATACAGGTTCTTAGATCACCTTTCAGCGGCTCCGGCTTTCCAATCCCCTCGTAGCCGCCCCGCAAAATGTCCTGTAGCAGCTGATTGACGCGCCTCAGTGTCCGCTTTTCCTGGGTCTGCCAACAGGTGTAGTCGGCCCATCCTTCCTCGGTAAAAGTGATCTTACCCATTGGCCAGCTTCTCCAGCTCCTCCATGGTCTTCGTGACGGTCCGGCCCTCCTCCATTTGGCGGGCGCTTTTGCGCAGATGGTCCATATTCGCCTCCGAATAGAAGGCATCCGAGGCCACCACATCAAAGGGCAGCCGCCTTTCCCGCACGAAGGCTTTTGCAAACAGATTCACCGCTGTGGAGGTGGTCATACCCACATCGGCGCAGAGGGCGTCCAGCTGGCGCTTCAGTTCGGAATCAATCCGGACGCTTAAAGTGGTCTGTGCCATAAGTCCTCACTCCTTTCTCTGATTAGATTGTACCACAAAGAGGCATAAATAACAAGCTATTGTATAAAAATTTTTATACAACGTCCATTATATCCCGAAAAACTGGCCACGGTTCTTTCCCATCCTGTGAATATTTTGGAAAGGATCGGTCCTGGCTATGGAAATTTCCCCCAAAGCTGTGTATAATAAAAAGAACCGCAAATAAACAAAATTTATATGGAATAAGGAGCGAGACAATGAGCCAGGAGCTGAACCGGGTGAGGCTGGGGGAAGGCGTGCACTTCACCAGCATTCGGGACCGGAAGTTCAAGCATAACTGCATCAGCATCAACCTGCTGACCCCTCTGGAGGAGGAGACCGTCACCGTCAACGCCATCCTGCCCTACCTGCTGCGCCGGGGGAGCAAAAACTGCCCCGACTTCACAAAGCTGGAGCAGACCCTCTGCGAGCTGTACGGGGCCTCTCTCAGCGCCGATGTGGGCAAGACCGGGGGGCACCAGCTTCTCACCTGCTCCATTGTGGGCATCGACGACCGCTTCGCCCTGGAAGGGGAAAGCGTCTCCGCCGGGTGCGCCCGGCTGCTGGGGGAGATTCTCCTGGCCCCCAACATCACCCAGGGAGCCTTTCCGGAGGAGGACTTCCGCCTGGAGCAGCAGAACCTCATCGACACCATCCTGGCGGACATCAACGACAAGCGGGCCTACACCGTCAACCAGTGCCGCGCCCTGATGAACGAGGGCAGCCCCCTGGCCATCCCCAAGTACGGCTGGGTGGAAAAGGCCAGGGAAATCACCCCTCAGGCGGCGGCAGAGCGGTACGCCCGCCTCATTGACACCGCCATGGTGGAAATCTTCTTTGTGGGCTGCGGCGAGCCGAACGGGGCCAGGGAGGAGTTTTCCCGGCTCTTCGGGGCGCTGGAGCGGCATCCTGTCCCCTTCTCCCTCCCCCCTATTGTGGAAATGGCCGGGGCGGTGAAGGAAAAGACAGTCGAAATGGAGATTGCCCAGTCCAAGATGGCTATGGGCTTTCGCACCGGGGCGCTGGCGGAAAAAAAGCAAATCGACGCCGCCAAGCTCATGTCCTACCTCTACGGCGGCAGCCCCTTCTCCCGCCTCTTCGTCCATGTGCGGGAGGAAAAGAGCCTTTGCTACTACTGCGCCTCCCGCTTTGACCAGGTCACCGGGGTGATGCTGGTGGACATCGGGGTGGAGCGGGAAAACCAGCCCGCCGCGCGCGCCGCCATCCTGGAGCAGCTTTCCGCCGTGGCGGCCGGGGATTTCACCGATGAGGAGCTGGAATCCGCCCGCCGGGCTTATGTAAACTCCCTGCGCTCGGTCCCAGACAGCCTTTCCTCCCTGGAGGGGTGGTACCTGGCCCAGACACTGCGGGGCAGCCGTCTCACCCCGGAGGAGGAGGCCCAGGACATCGCCCAGGTGAGCCGGGAGCAGGTTATCGCCGCCGCGGGGGCCGTCACCCTGGATACCGTCTTCTTCCTGGCCAGCAAGCCGGGGGAGCCTGAAAAGGAGGAAGAAAGCCATGAATAAAAAAGCCATCGCCTCCCCCTCCCTGGGGGAGCAGTTCCTGCAGGTGGAGCATTCCAGCGGCCTCACCATCCTCCTCTGCCCCATGGAGGGGTACTCCACCGCTTACGCCATGTTCTCCGCCAAGGTGGGAAGCATCGACACCACCTTTAAGACCCAGCGGGAGGAGGATTTTGTGGAGGTCCCCGCCGGCATCGCCCACTTTTTGGAGCACAAGATGTTCGAGTGCGACGACGGAGACGCCTTCGCCAAGTACGCCAAGACCGGCGCCTCCGCCAACGCCTTCACCTCCTTCGACCGCACCGCCTATCTCTTCAGCTGCACCGGCAACTTCCGGGAATCCCTGGAAATCCTCCTGGATTTCGTCTCCCGCCCCTACTTCACCCCGGAGACGGTGCAGAAGGAGCAGGGCATCATCGGCCAGGAAATCCGGATGTACGACGACGACCCCGGCTGGCGCTCCCTCTTTAACCTCCTGGGGGCCATCTACCACGTAAACCCGGTGCGTCTGGACATCGCCGGCACCACCGAATCCATTGCAGAAATCACCTCCGACCTGCTGTACCGGTGCTACCACACCTTCTACAGCCTGGGAAATATGGTTTTGACCGTAGCCGGGAACTTCCGGCCGGAGGAGGTGCTGGAGACGGCGGATAAAATCCTCCAAAAGGGGGAGGATGTCCACATCCAGTGGCGAAAGGCGGAGGAGCCCAGGGAGGTAGCCGCCCCCTATGTGGAGCAGTCCCTTTCCGTCTCCACCCCCCTGTTCCAGCTGGGCTTTAAGGGGGAGGCTGGGGACAGCCTTACAAACCTCCGCCGCCAGGTGGCAGACGAGATTCTTCTGGAGATCCTCTGTGGGGAGAGCAGCCCCCTCTACCGGCGGCTTTATGACAGCGGCCTCATCAACGGCACCTTTGAATATGAGGTGCTGGCGGGCCGGGATTACCTCTGCTGC
>WSMP01000044.1 GCA_013316495.1 Angelakisella sp. | reverse complement strand
GTATTCTGCAATCCGCCATATGGGCGGGAGACCGGAAAGTGGGTCCGCAAAGCGTGGGAGGAGGCGCAAAAAGGAACAACCATCGTTCTGCTGATTCCGGCAAGAACAGATACAACATATTTTCACAACTTCATATACGGACAGGCCGAAATCCGATTTGTGCGGGGGAGATTGCGCTTTACAGACGAGGACGGGATTCCCTATCAAACAGCACCATTCCCGTCCATGGTGGTCATTTACAACGGAAGGAGTGAACAGCATGAAGATCAAGAAGATTGCGGCGCTTTGCAGCCGGGCAGGAACATTCCGGCTGTATAACAAAATGGACCGTGAGGGCGTGATTACCCAGTGGCTTGGAACCGGGAACGCTCTATACCCGCTGAATGGCCTCCCTTTGCTTGACGAGGAAAGCCTTTGCGCTATGTTCGACATCCCGGAGAAAAAGCGGGAAAAGCTGGTGATTCTGTGCGAAGATATGCCGGAGATCATAGGCGTGGCAGACAAAGACCCGAAAGAAACGCTCCTGGAAGAAAAGGAAATGACCATTGGATATAACGGTATGCAGATGATTCCACTTCGCACAAAGGACGGTATTATTTTTATAGGGGAGCAGTTTTTGGAACCGCTGGCAGATGAAATAGACCTTTTGAATCTGTACGAAAGAAAGACACCGAAGGGCGTTTCCTATGTAGCGGTCAAAGCAGGGATGATGCTTCGGGGGATTATCGCCCCGTATGACGTGGTAACGGACAAAAAATTCATTACCCAGTTGGAACTGCTGCTGATTGATTCCAAGCGGGAACTCGAAAAGATTACCATAAGTAGCTGCTCCACGGCAGACCAGGATGACGGACAGCAGAGCATTTTTGAAGATGCTGACGAAAGCAAGGAGGGGTAAGTGTGCGTGTTGTATCTTTTATCAACCTAAAGGGAGGCGTGGGAAAGACCGTTTCGGCGGTCAACTTTGCCCATATCCTGGCGGTGGTCCACAAAAAGCGGGTGCTGCTGGTGGATGGGGACAAGCAGGGCAACGCCTCCCAGTATTTCCGGCTGTATGGGGCGCAGGAGGGCACGGCGGCCATCCTGTTGAATCCGGCCCTTGACGCCCTGGAAACCATCTACACGACGAAATACAAAGGGCTGGACGTAATTACCTCCAATATGGACCTGTACACCGCCGACCGGGAGTTGTACATGGACGAGAGCCGGGACACGGCAGGGGCACTGAAAGCCGCTCTGTGCCGCCTGGGGGACGATTACGACTATTGCGTGGTAGACAATGGCCCAGCGGTGGACACGGTGGCGCTGAACGTCCTGGTAGCCTCTGACGATGTGATGATCCCGGTCCGGCCTGATGATTTTTCCTTTGCGGGATTGGCAGACCTGGCAGAGCAGGTGGAGCGTGTAAAGGCGCTGAATCCGGGGCTGGTGTTACAGGGGGCTTTTTTCACCCACTGGCAAAAACGGGACGCCTTTCTGGAAGCCAGGGAAGCCCTGGAGAAAAGCGGTATCTGCCCGGTGTTCCAGGCGGCGATTTCCTATAACCCAAAGGTGTCAGAAAGCACCTTTGCCCATGAGCCAATTTGCCAGTACGCCTCCAGGAGTTGGGCGGCCATACAGTACAAAAAGCTGGTGGCAGAGTACCTGGGGTTGACCGATTCGGACAAGAAGGAAGGTAACTGAAAGTGGCGTTTGATATTTTGAGTTTGCAGAGAGGGCGGGGAACGGTCCAGGCAAAGAGCAGGGCGGACGAACAGGCGGGCCGGGCCGCACTGAAATACATAGACGTTTATGACCTGATCCCGTCCGAGGATAACTTCTATGCTATGTCAGCCATTGAGGAATTGGCGGCGCTGATTGAGGTTTCCGGCGGGGTTAAGCAGCCGGGGCTTGTGGTCCCCCTGGGCGGGGGGAAGTACAAGGTCATCGCCGGGCACCGGCGGCGGCTGGCCTCCATCTTCTTGGTGGAGCAGGGCAAGGAGCAGTACCGGAAAATGCCCTGTATGGTGGAGGAGACCTCCGGGGAGGAGCCGGAGGACCCGGAAGAAGCCGCGGAGGCGGCGGAAATCCGGGAGATCGACGAGGGAATCCTGCTGATTGCCACCAACGGCCAGCGGGAAAAGACCGACTGGGAGCGGGTACAGGAAGTTACCCGCCTTCGGGCCCTGCTGGAACGGAAGCGCCAGCACCAGAAAATTCCGGGCCAGACCCGGAAGATCATCGCAGAGCAGCTGGGGACCACCCCGGCCCAGGTGGGGCGATATGAGAGTATCGCCAAGCACCTGACGCCGGATTTCCAGGCGGAGTTTGCAGCGGGCAGGGTGAACGTATCCGCCGCCTACGAATTGTCCACCCTCCCGGAGGAGGAGCAAGCCGACGCCATGGAAGAATACCGGCAGAAGGGGGCGCTATCCCTGGAGGATGTACGGCGGCGGAAGGCCCAGGAGCCGGAACCGGTTACGGAAGAAGCGGAACAGCCCACCCAAATACCAGAGGCCGCTCCCTCCCCTTCCCCGCAGGTACAAAGGGCGGAGGAGAGGGCGCCGGAAAAACCGCGCAAGGAAAAGCGGGAGGCAGAGGACACCCCGGAAGAAAAAACAAAGCGGCTGATCGACCGCCTGGATAGCCTCTGTACCTATTGTCTGAACATGGACCGAAGCGGCGATAAGACGAGGGACTGGAAGCTGGACGGAATCGCCCTGACGTCCGCTATTGCAAGGCTGGAGAGTACAGGGGGCGGGGCAGGATGCACATGACGGAAAAAGAGATCGTCACATCCTTCCGACAGGCGAAAAACCGGGAAAGGCAGGTGGCGATCCTGGCGCAGCTGAATGCCTGCACCACCGGGGACATTGTGGAAGTCCTCTTGAAAAACGGATTTACCCCAAAGGATATACCGGGAAGATACCGTAAGGGCGGAAAACGGGATAGAAAAGCCTACCGCAAGGAACACCAGGTCCCACCGCCAAAGCGGGACACAAAAACCGGGAAAATGGTCTGTGCAGAGTGCGGGATATTGTTTGACGGTAAATGCAACGCTGTATTTTGCGCCGCCTGCGGGCAAAGGCGGCGGGAGAAATGGGAAAAGGAGCGCAGACAAAGAGAACGGGAACAGCGGGCGGCGGAACGTGCTGCCAGTGGCAAAAAGTGTGCAGATTGCGGTGCACCACTAAAAAGCAAGCTATATACCTACTGTGCGGACTGTGCGACCAAGCGAAAGCGGGAATCGCAAAGAAGAAGTAAAGAGAGAAAAAAGGGATAGGAGGAAGTGTTATGAAATACATACTGTTTTGCATCCGCTGGCTGTGGAAAAACCGGACCTGGACAGGGACACGCCAGAAGTACAAGGCCATGGACCGGGACTGGAATCGGGAGCAAACCGGAAGAATGACCTATTACATTTAGGGGACAGGAAGAATGAGACGTAAAGCCCCCATGCCAGGATATTACCGGAAAAACATTGTAAAAAACGCACAGCGGAAATTCCTTCAGCGGAAAAAGCGGGAGCGGGAGACAAAGCAGGCTGACAGCTACAGGGGCAGCAAGGAGTAATAACAAAGCGTCAGGCAGAAGGTCTAAAGCGGGAAACGGAGGAGCAAAGATGCAAAAAGGGCAGGCAGAAACGATTATCATGTATTACCACGAGATACCGGGCATGATGCGGCTTCTCCGTCAGGAACGGGCAGACCTGGAAGAAGAATACTGCGGCCTGCGGGGGACACCGATGGATGGTGTTCCCCGTGGGCCCGCCCTGGGCAATCCAACGGCGGTGTTGGCGGAACGGGCAGAGGAAAAAGGTCTGGAATACCGTCTGCGGGAAATCGAAGTGAAAATGACAGTATTGGCTGGAGATAAGGCGGTGATCCAGGGCTGTATAGATTCCTTGCGGGGTAAGTACAAACGTCTGCTTTTCATGCGGCATCCAGGTAGGTACAGTTGGGCGAGGATTGCGGTGGAAATGGGAGTGCCAGATACCACTGCCCGCCGTTGGTACGGAAAGGCGGTAGAACGGTTGGGGGAAGCCTTGGCGGATGTGCCTATGGTGGAGGAGATTTTGGGCAGGGCTTCGTGCGCGCGCGTTTAATAGGTATCAGAGGTCTGCTTACAAGATAGCCGGTGGTGAGATTTGCCGCTCAAAAAATGAGAGCATAAAGCCAAACTTTTGGAAAAGGCGGGTATGAAAAGACAGCAGAAAATCATCATTTTGAAATGGCCCAATATGTGCGGCGCAAAACCATTTCCGCAAGCCCGGAAGGGTCATCGGAAAAACAATTTGCGAACAAACAAAGAAACACCCCCGACCGGCAGGAGGCGGCGGGGGTGTGATGGTTACTTATCTTTCATTTGGAGTTCGGCCAGTTTCCTGATCTGGTCAAGGGCGTAGTCTTGAAACTCCGGGCGGAGGCCCTTGAAGATTCGGATGGCTTCTCCCGCTGGGTCCTGGGGAATATCCTTCTCAAACATATCCCCTTCCCCGGTTTCCAGCCAACGGCGGTTTATCCTGCACTGTTGGCAAAGATGGATCAAAAATGGTTCTTTGGGCGGAACACGGCCATACTCAATGTTACCGATAACATCCCGGCTAACACCAAGGCCCTCCCCAAACTCACGTTGCGAAAGATTAAGGGCTTTTCGCACAGCCCGGATTCTGTTGTACACGCGATAGCCCCTCCTTTTTTGATGTTGTGTATATCTTACAACACAAAAAAGGTCGTGTCAACACAAGCGGACGGGCCAAAGAACGTTGACAACACCATAATACCATGGTATAATGTGTGTATAACGCAATACCTGAAAGGAAAATGCGGTTATGACGCAAAAGGATAGCAATTCTAAAGAAATGGAATTGGTCAAAATTTTTTTGGCTCTGGATGAAAGAGGCCAGGAAAGCGCATTGATTATACTGAAATCGCTGGAATTTGCACAGTCGGTGATGTGCGGGACGGAAAAGGGGTTTTCCGAAAAGCGGGAGGTGTCAAAATGAAAAGCAAACGCTGGATCAAAGGTTTGGCGGTATTGGTGGCGGCGGTTTTGTGCTTTGGGTTTACCGGATGCAAGAATATCGAAAACCCTGCAAGAACCCCTTTTGCATCAGACGGATACCAAGGAGAAGATTTTGAAAAAACCATATCCGCACTGAAAGAAGCGGGATTTATCAATATCAGCACAGAAACTATGCTCACCTATTCAGACGACAAAGCGGGAACGGTTGGCAAAGTTACGATTGATGGGAGCCACTCGTTTTTGCTTGATTCTGTGTACGAAAATAACGTTCCAGTCGTAGTAGCATACTATACGATGCTGGACAAAGGAGAGCAGCCGGAAGAATCAGAGCCAGAAGGAGAAGTGGCGCAGCCGACAGGCAAGGAAAAATTAGAGGTCACTTTTGATATTGAAGTGACCGGCGAAGAAGGAAAGCCAGTTTTTGTGATTGAAACCAATTTGCCGGACGATACAGAATTAGAATTGTCCCTGCTTTGGGATGATATGTTTAGTTATGAGGACCAAACCGCCATTGTGAAGGGGGGGAAGGCGAAAAGCGAACCATTTACGGATAACGGGGAACCATTGAGCGGGTATAGCGCCTTTGGGATCACTATGTTCCCGGCAAGCCAGCCGGAAAGCGTACAGTCCATTATAGGGGAAATGGGAGAGTATTTGACCGGATCAATGGTAGTAACAGTGGACACCTACTCCTATGTTTGGATGGAAAAAACTTTTGGTACAGAACAGGAAAAGCCGCAGGAGAAAATATCCGAAGATGACATGAAAGCCGTAATCGAAAATGCACTTGCAGCAGGTTTTGGGGATGACTATTCCGTATCACTGGAGGGCGTGGTCTATACGGCGAATGTTTGGCAGGATGGGATGGCGGCAACGGCGCTTTTGGCAAAGGATGGGAACGCCGATGCAGTTGTAATTTGGGAACAGATCAGACAGACAACCACAGCGGCCACCGAAAAACTCCAAAAACTGTTGGAGGATAATGGGCATCGTGACCACCTTGTTGTAGTAAATGTTTTGAACGATACCAACAAAGAAAATATTTTGCTTTCTGTTGTGGCCGGAATGGTTGTAAGTGACTGTACCGCCTGACATATAAAACCGCCCCCGGCGGCCCGCTTTTGGGCTTGCCGGGGGCTTTTGTGTTTTGTAGGGGATGCTATGCGATCCCCAGGATGCGCCGGGCATCATACTCTGCGTTTTGGGTAAGCTGCCGCTGCCATGCTTTGTTTTTGGGAGACCAGCGGAAGCCATGGGACTTTAGGGCCGCCCGGACATCTTCGCCGGGGATTTCGTCAAAAAGGATTTGCAGGCGGTTTTCTTCGGCGTTTTGGACGATGCGCCCGCCTGGAAAGGCTTCTTCGGCGGCGGGCTGATCCTGCCGGGCCTCCAGGTTGTCCAAATCGGTCAACCGCTTCTGGGCGGTCTTGATCTTATTCCGCAGGCTGGCAAGTTCAAAATCCGGGCAAGGGACTCTGGCCCAGGATGGCCCTGCCGCTATGTCCTTGTCCAAAGCGTCGGCTTCGTCGTCAGAGAGGCCGGGAAAGCCCAGGAGGGTCTTATGTTTGCGGAAATGGGCGTTCATCTTCTTGCCCCGGTCAAGCCGTTCCTGCAAGCGCCGGATGCGGTCCTCCAGCATTTCACGGGCGTGGGGGTCGGTAAGGTCAACAGGGCCAGTCCCGATACTGCGGATTTTGTCAAGGATGCCTTGGATTTCCTCGTACTCTTTCCAAAGCGCGCTATCCCTGGCGTTCTGGCGCTCCTTTTTGCGGGTGGGGAAATTGGCACCGCCGCAAATCAAGATGGAGGGACAGCTTGCACCGTTGCGGCTGTGGTCGTTGGTCCACTGGGACATACGCCGGGCGTACCGGTCCAGAAGGGCGTCCAGTTTGTCGTGGTAAAAGGGGCTGACCTTCTGCTTCTGCCGCTCCACCAGGGCAGCGGCTTGGTCTACCATCCGGCGATATTCGGCGGTGGTGCTGCCGGGGGTGTAGTCTCTCATAGACATCATTTCGTGGGCCCGGCGGGCGGTGGTTTCGTCGATGGGGTAATACATCATGCTTCCTCCTTTTTGCTTGGGCGGCCTGTACGTTTAGGCTGCTTGATTAAACACTGCACACGGTCCCATGTTGGATTGTCTATAATGGGAGAGTGGGAACCTTGAAACAACTGGCCGCAATAGCTGTTGTAGCCAATGTAGATAGGGCGAGTAAGGATCGTCTTGATATGTTCGGCCCGAAATGTCCTGCCCCGCTTTCCGGTGTAGCCTTTTAACCTACACAATTCGGCAACAGCAGAGAGATTGCGGTATTTTAAGTAGCGGTCAAAGATGTAGCGGACACGCTCGGCCTCTGCCTCGTTTATTTTTAGGCCATCGGGTCCGTCCAAATCATAGCCCAAAACTTCGTGGGCTGTGCGCTTCCCTTGTGCGGCTCGTTCGGCCATGGCCGTTCTGACGCGCTCGGCTGTGATCTCCCTTTCCATTTGGGCGAAAATTCCCAAAAAGCCAATCATAGCCCTACCCATAGGGGTTGTAGTATTAAACGCTTCTGTGTACGAGACCAGAGAAACGTTGTGACGCTGGAGCAGTTCCAGGATTTTGTATAGGTCGGCAACGCTCCTTGTAAGGCGAGACAGGGCCCAAACAAGGATTATGTCAATACCTCCTCCTTTTACCTCCTCCAGCATCTCACGCACCGCAGGCCGGTGGGAAATGTCCTTTCCGCTGATACCTTCATCCGCATAAACATGGACGACCTCATAGCCGTGTAAGGTGGCATAATCTTCCAGTGTTTTGCGCTGGGCCGCCAGGGAGTAGCCGTTTCTGGCCTGGTCCAATGTGGACACGCGGATATAGATAGCGACTTTCTGTGTCATTTTTGCGCCAACAACCGGCGGACATCTTGGGGGTCCACGGTGCGGACGACACCGGCACAAAAAAGATTGTAGACGCCGGTTGTCTCGAACCGGATCAGGACACCGGAGGCGCCGGTTTTGGTGTTGCGGACAGCATGGGAGCCGATGACCTGAGAATTAGGCGGGATTTTATATGCTCCAAGCATAAGCTGGACCGGGAGATAGGGAACGTATTCCAACACAATAATTTCCTCCTTGATTTTTGGGACTGGCCCCTGTATAATCAAAGGGCCGCTGGTGGGGTTGTGGAAACTCTCCGGGGGCTGCCCTGGCCGGTGCTGCGTACCGGTTGGGGCTCTTTTGTTAAATCATAGGCATCACGTCCTTTTAGGTAGGGATTATGGGCTTCTATAACCCATGAGCGCCCGCCCCGGTGGGGGCGGCTGGGCTTGCACCAGCGGCGGCGGGAACCGTCGGCCTTGCGGGTCAGTCAAGGTATGTTTCACGCTTGATTTTGTACTGCTCTTTGAGTTTGGCATAGGCGCGGAGCGTGACCTTGTAAGTGCCGTTGCTCTCGTTGTAGGTGATGCCGCGCCCACGAAGGCGGGGAAGATCATCACGAAGCGGGTAGAGAAAATAGTGATTGCCATAATAGGCCAGGTCGGCGGAGAAGTCACAGCCGGTAGGCGCGTGGTCCATTTCGTAGCAATAGGAATACTCGCCGGGCCTGTCCGCATGGATGGCGGGAGATTTGGCCGCTTCCAATGCGTCATAGTCGGGGGCGTAGCCGTGAAGTTCGCCGGTCTCTGGAATGAAGCTGGAGGCGCACATATCCGGGACAAAAATGGTTGTGCTTTCATCAATCCTCTGCTCGTACCCGCCGGGGACTTTAGAAAAGGTGCCGGGAATCTTTCTTTCAACTGCTGCCATGATGTAAACCTCCGTCTTGTAGTTTTGGGTTATGACCCATGAGCGCCCACCCCGATGGGGCGGCTGGACTTGCACCAGCAGCGGCGGGAGCCGTTGGCCTTGCGGGTTTTGGGATTTAGGCAGCCTGGATATAATAGGCGGAGCGTTTGCTGGACCACTTTGCCCCCAGCTTTTCCAAGACGGTCTTATGGGCTTCGACGGTTCCGCCTATCCAAACCACCGGGGCAGAAGTTTGCGCCCCCTTCACGGTGGCGGTGATTCCATCCAGGCTTTCCAGAACGGACAGGACAGCGGCGGCCTTGTTGACAGGCTGTTCCGGGGCGGCGTGGGCTTTGGCTTGCTTCAATTCCTCACGGAGCCTTTCGACTTCCTCCAGCGCGGCGGAAAGCTGGGGATCAGGGGCGGCGGTTTTGGCTTTTGGGGACTTACTGGTGGAATAGGCCAGGACAGCGGCGGTTATGGAGGGGTTGTCAACCCGCACAGGGAGAAGCAGGGCGACAGGTTTACCATTGTGGGAAACAATCATCGGGGAAGCGGGAGAAGCGCCCCCAAGATTCACCCGGTCAAAGGAGACCATAGCGGTGTATTTTGTGTCAAAGAAGGACACAAAGCCGTTGTTTGCACTGCAAAAGGCGGTGACAGAATAGGCTTTTTTGGCTTCCATCGAGAAGGTAAAGGGGGTGTGGGCCATGGCGGAAAGATCGCTTCTGCTGTCAAAGTCGGACAAGGTGCGGGACAGGTCAAGGGGTTTTCGTTCTGTTGGCTGGCCCTTTTCGTCGATGGTCCAGGAACCGGGATCACGCTGGGTGACAGGACGGACAAATTCGTCGTATTCGTGGGGAAGCAATTTCACAAGGAAAAAGCCGTTGCTGATGTAGGTATACTCCCCGTCGGTCTGGCACTGGATAACGGTGGGGCGGGTTTTAAGGGCTTTTGTCAAAGCGGGAGTAAAGATACTGGCGGATTTTTTCATGAGCGGACCTCCTGAATTTTGTGTTTTGGGTTTTGCTACCCATGAGCGCCCGCCCCGGTGGGGGCGGCTGGACTTGCACCAGCGGCGCGGAGCGTCGGCCTTGCGGGTTACAGTTGAAGCAATCTTTTAGCCCTGTCAATGTCGATGAAGTTCATCCAACCGGACCGATAGAGTTCAAGCGCAGCTTCCTCCAAGGTCATTTTGCCGGATTTTACATCGTCAGAAAGGGATTCAAGAATACCCGGAATTTCAAAGGGCTTTGTTTCCTGCATTTTGTGGTCCTCCTTGTTTTGTTTTGGGTTTGTTACCCATGAGCGCCCGCCCTGGTGGGGCGGCTGGGCTTGCACCAGCGGCGCGGAAAGCGTCGGCCTTGCGGGTTTTGTGTTTTGGATCAAGCGGTGTAAAGGTCACTTTCCGGGTGACTTCCCCCGGACAGGACACGGGAGCCATACTTGCCACGGATTTCCGCCATACTGGTGGACCGGTGGCGGCGGATGGGGGCGGCGTCGGAGGGGTGCCAGTACCACATGGATTTTTTGGCGGCCCACTTGCACCCGGCGGCCTTTAGGTCATCTTTGACCGGCCTTGTGTCGCCGGAAATCCAGAGCCAGGAGCCGCACAACTCCACCGTGATCCCCCGGAGCCTGACAAGGGCGTTGATGATGGCGATAAACTCCCCGGCGGTTTCGCTGGTTTGCTTCTCACCGTCGGCGGCAGCCCCGTTTTTCAGCCGGTTAAAGGCGGCCTCATACTGGCGGTTGATTTCCTGCATAGTGGCGACATCGCCGCCAACGTCGGGGTGATGGATACGGGCCAGGCGGCGGTATTCGCTCTTGAGTTCGTCCAGGGTGCGGCAGTTCTCGAAAAAGTTTTTCATATCGTAATCCTTTCCGGCCCGGTGGGGGCCTGTCAAAACTTGATTTTTCGTGATGCCCATGGTATTCTTAAACCACCCCCCAGTGGAGGCCCCGAAGGCGGCAAACTCACCGCCGGGACCGCTGGAGGAGGGGAAGCGTCGGCCTACCGTGTCAGGGTGTGGGGCCGGCGCTTTTTACTTTTCCGGCGGGGGCGTGGCGCTGGTGATGTACTTGATACACTCCAGCACCTGCTCCGCCGTGAAGCCTTGCGCCTTTAGCCAATCGGCCAGGCGGTCAACTTCCCGCGTGGTCATTTCGTCCATGTTCACCTCCCCTTTCGTGGACGCCGCCGGGCGGCGGCGGTTCGCTGGTCCGGCGGGGGGCTGCCCCGTCCGGCGTGTTTCCAGCATAGCGCCGCCGCCAAAATTCGTCAACCGGGCAAAAATTTTTTATTTTTTTCGTAGATTCTACGAAGTAGAATCGTAGAAAAAAATAAAAAATATTTTTCCTGCGCCCGTGCGCTGCGCGCATATGCGTGTGTAGTGCCACGCCGGGAGCCGCCAGGAGACCGCCGCCAGCCCCCGGCCACCGCCGCCCCGCCAGGAG
>WSMP01000043.1 GCA_013316495.1 Angelakisella sp. | reverse complement strand
CGAGCGAAGCGAGGCTCTTGGCGCGGAGATGGCGGCAGCCCAGATTAGCATAAAAAGCGTGTTTGGCCACTCCCAAAATATCCGCCCCCTTGCAATTAGGGCTTTAGTGTGGTAAACTATACCTAGACAGTCGTGGGAAAGGAGACGGTTTTGGTTGATTCATAAGTGGGAGGTCACCATCCCGGAGCTGACCGGAGAGGAGCGGCGGCGGGCGTACCTTTACCTGCCGGATGCCTATGAACGGGAGCCGGACCAGCGCTATCCCGTCCTCTATATGTTTGACGGGCACAACGTCTTCTTTGATGAAGACGCTACATATGGCAAAAGCTGGGGGCTGGGGGAATACCTGGATTACACCGGCGCCCCCCTGATTGTGGCGGCGGTGGAGTGCAACCACCATCCGGATAACGGCCGCCTTTCCGAGTATTCCCCCTTCACCTTCTACGAGCCGGACCTGGGGCAGGTCACCGGCCGGGGACACCTCACCATGGAATGGCTGGTGAGGCGCTTTAAGCCGGAGGTGGACCGGCAGTTCCGCACCCTGCCGGACCGGCGGCACACCTTCCTTTGCGGCAGCTCCATGGGGGGACTGATGACCCTTTACGGGGTGCTGGAGTACAACCGCATCTTCTCCAGGGGGGCGGCCCTTTCCCCCTCCCTCTGGGTGGCGCCGGAGCGGGTGGCCCGGCTGGTGCGGGGGGCGGAAATTTCCTCGGATACCGTCCTTTATATGGACTACGGCTCCCGCGAGCTGGGCAACCACCAGCTGATGACCGAGCAGTTCGGCCGCGTGGCCGGGCAGCTTTTGGGCCGGGGGGTGCTCCTCACCTGCCGCATCGTCCCCGACGGGGAGCACTGCGAGGCCAGCTGGGAGCGGCAGATTCCCTTTTTCCTCAACACCCTGCTCTACGGACTGTAACAAAACCCCTGCGGCAATCGAATTATGTATGGAACAAAAAACAGCAAGATGAGGTGACAGCAGCTATGGAAAAGCAGTATTTCCGGGAGCACAGCCCCACCCTGGGGCGGGAGATGGAGTGGAAGCTCTACGGCCACGGAGGCCGCCCGGTGCTCTTCATCCCCTGCCAGGACGGGCGGTTTTTCGACTTTGAGGACTTCGGCATGTCCTCGGTTTGGTCCCCCTGGATTAACTCCGGCCAGGTGATGGTCTTTGCTATCGACACCCTGGATAAGGAGACCTGGTCCAACAAGGGGGGGGACCCCTACTGGCGCATCCGCCGCCACGAGCAGTGGGTGGATTACATCACCGGGGAGATGGTCCCCCTCATCCAGGAGACAGCCCGCCGCCGGGGCAGCTGGAAGGAGGAGAGCGGCATCCTCACCTTTGGGTGCAGCCTGGGGGCCACCCACGCCGCCAACCTGTACTTCCGGCGGCCGGACCTCTTCGGGGGGTGCCTGGCCCTCAGCGGCATCTACAATGCGGATTACGGCTTTGACGGGTACATGGATGACCTGGTGTACCGCAATTCCCCGGTGCACTACATGGCGAACCTCCCGGAGGACCACCCCTACATCCCCATCTTCAACCGCCAGCGGGCGGCCATCTGCGTGGGCCAGGGGGATTGGGAGCGGCCGGAGACCACCTTCCAGCTGGCGGATATCCTCCACCGCAAGGGCATTCACACCTGGGTGGACTTCTGGGGCTACGACTGCACCCACGACTGGCCCTGGTGGTACAAGCAGGCCACCTATTTCATCCCCTGGCTCCTGGGCGGGGAACCGGGTTAAGGGAGGTGTGGCAGGATGAAAAACGTCGTCTTTATCTCCCCCAATTTCCCCACCAACTACTGGCAGTTCTGCCGGCAGCTGCGGGAAAACGGCATGAACGTCCTGGGCATCGGGGACGCCCCCTACGAGGCGCTGAGCCCGGAGCTGCGGGACAGCCTCTGCGAATACTACAAGGTGGACAGCCTGGAAAACTACGAAGCGGTTTACCGGGCGGTGGCTTTCTTCATCCATAAGCACGGGCGCATCGCCTGGCTGGAATCCAACAACGAATACTGGCTGGAGCGGGACGCCCGCCTGCGCACCGATTTTCACATTACCAGCGGCTTCCAGACAGAGGACATCCCCCGTATTAAATATAAATCCCGGATGAAGGAGTTTTACCAAAAGGCCGGCATCCCCGCCGCTCGCTGGCACCTGGTGGAGGGGGCCGAAGACTGCCGGGCCTTCATTGGGGAGGTGGGCTGGCCGGTGGTGGTGAAGCCGGATAACGGCGTGGGGGCCTCCGATACCCACAAGCTCGGCTGCGACGCCGACCTGGAGCGGTTCCTCCGGGAGAAGGACCCGGCGGTGCCCTACATCATGGAAGAATTTGTCCACGCCGAGGTCAACTCCTACGACGCCGTCATCGGCCCGGAGGGGGAGCCGATTTTTGAGACCGGCAACGTCACCCCCTATTCCATTATGGATATCGTCAACAACGAGGATAACTCCATCTATTACATTGTCAAGGAGCTGCCGGAGGATACCCGGCGGGCGGGGCGGGCGGCGGTGAAGAGCTTTGGGGTCAAAAGCCGCTTTGTCCACTTCGAGTTCTTCCGCCTCACCCAGGATCAGGAGGGACTGGGGAAGAAGGGGCAGATAGTCGCCCTGGAGGTGAACATGCGCCCCTGCGGCGGCTTCACCCCGGACATGATGAACTTCGCGGGCAGCACCGACGTCTATAAGATTTGGGCGGATATGATTGCCTATGGCGAATCCCGGCTGCCGGTGGGGGAGCGCCGCTTCTGCGCCTACGCCGGGCGGCGGGACGGCAAGCCCTTTCTCCTTAGCCACCAGGAGCTGGTGGAAAAGTACCGGGATAACCTGCGGATGGTGGAGCGGATCCCCGATGTTCTGGCCGGGGCCATGGGCAACCAGATGTATGTGGCTGTCTTCCCCACCCAGGAGGAGATGGACGCCTTTTATGGCGATGTTTTGGCGGAGCAGGGATAACGCCTTCCAAACACGCCCCCCAAAATTTGTTGAAAACGCCCGTTGTATTCCGCAGGGCAGCATGGTATAATAGCATTGTCTTTTTATCTTGTGAGAGCTTGAGTCAGGGTAAACGGACCCGTTCCTGGGTCATGTTTTCCTTGGCTCTTTTTGTGCCGCAGGAAAAAGAAATCCGGCTCCCCCTCCCCGGCAGCTTTGCCGGAGAGGCCGCCAATTTTGGAAAGAAAGGGAATCCAAGATGATGTATGATGTAGCAATCATCGGCTGTGGGATCATCGGCGCCGCCACCGCCTACGAGCTTTCCCGGTACGACCTGAAGGTGGTCGCCCTGGAGGCTGCAAACGACGTAGCCAACGGCACCACCAAGGCCAACAGTGCCATCCTCCACGCCGGGTACGACCCGGAACCGGGGACCAAGATGGCCCGCCTCAACGTGGAGGGAGTGAAGCTGGCAAAGGAGCTTTGCGAAAAGCTGGCGGTGGAGCGCAAGGAGATCGGCTCCTTCGTCCTGGCCTTTAACGACGAGGAAATGAAAACGGTACATACCCTCTTCCAGCGTGGGAACCAAAACGGCGTGCCGGATATGAGGATTCTCACTGGGGATGAGGTGCGGGCTATGGAGCCCGCCATCAGCACCGAGGTGGTGGGCGCCCTCTACGCCCCCTCCGCCGCCATTGTCAGCCCCTGGGAGTTCTGCATCGCCCTGGCGGAAACCGCCGTCCGAAACGGCGCCGAGGTAAAGCTTTCCGCCAAGGTGGAATCCATCGAAAAGAAGGGGGAAACCTTCCTGCTGCACACCGCCGCCGGGGAGGTAGAGGCCAAATACGTGGTGAACGCCGCCGGTGTGGAGGCCGATAAGGTCCATGCCATGGTAGGGGGCCACACCTTCAAAACCCTGCCCAACCGGGGGGAATACTTCCTGCTGGATAAGGCCCAGGGGGAGCTGGTAAACAAGGTGGTGTTCCAGTGCCCCAACCCGGACGGCAAGGGGGTGCTGGTGGCTCCCACCGTTCACGGCAACCTTATCGTCGGCCCCAACGCCGAGGGGGTGGACCGAGCGGAGGATGTGAACAACACCGCCGCCGGCCTCGCCTTTGTCCGCAAAATGTCGGTAAAATCGGTGCCTGCCGTCAACTTCCGGGATTCCATCCGCAACTTCGCCGGGGTCCGGGCCAACAGCGACCAGGCGGATTTCATCATCGAGGAATCCCCCGCCGCAAAGGGCTTTATCAACCTGGGGGGCATCAAATCCCCCGGCCTTTCCTCCGCTCCCGCCATCGGCGTGGAGGCGGTGGAGCTGCTCCAAAGCTGCGGCCTTGCCCTTCACAAGAAGGAAACCTTCATCGACACCAGGGAGCGCACCGTCTTCCGCCACCTCTCCCCGGAGGAGAAGGCGAAGATCGTGGCGGAGAACCCCCTTTACGGCCGGATCATCTGCCGGTGCGAGACAGTCACCGAAGGGGAGATTGTGGAGGCCATCCACCGCCCCATCGTCCCCCGCTCCATCGACGGCATCAAGCGCCGCTGCAACGCCGGAATGGGCCGGTGCCAGGGGGGCTTCTGCGGCCCCCGCGTCCACGAGATCCTCTCCCGGGAGCTGAATCTCCCCCTGGATCAAATCCTCATGGACGAGGAAGGCTCCTACATCCTCACCCAACCTACAAAGGAGGGCAAGTGATATGAAATACGATGTTATCATCATCGGCGGAGGCCCCGCCGGCCTTGCCGCCGCCTGCGCCGCCTCCGAAAAGGGCGCCAAGAAAATTGTCATTATCGAGCGGGACAAGGAGCTGGGTGGCATCCTCAACCAGTGCATTCACAACGGCTTTGGCCTCCACTACTTCAAGGAGGAGCTCACCGGCCCCGAATACGCCGGGCGGTTTGTGGAGATGCTCCGCAAAACCGACGTGGAGGTAAAGCTGGACACCATGGTGCTGGAGGTGGGCCAGGATAAGGTGGTCCACTGCATCAGCACCAGGGAGGGATACCAGGCCCTGGAGGGCAGGTCCATTGTCCTTTCCATGGGCTGCCGGGAGCGGACCCGCGGGGCCATCGCCATCCCCGGCGACCGGCCCGCTGGTATCTTCACCGCCGGGGCCGCTCAGCGGTACGTGAACATGGAGGGCTGGATGTGCGGCAAGCGGGTGGTCATCCTGGGCTCCGGGGATATCGGCCTCATCATGGCCCGGCGGATGACCCTGGAGGGGGCCAAGGTGCTGGCCTGCGTGGAGCTTTGCCCCTATTCCAACGGCCTGAACCGGAACATCGTCCAGTGCCTCAACGACTACAATATTCCCCTCTACCTCTCCCACACCATCACCGACATCCAGGGCAAGGAGCGGGTGGAAAAGGTGGTGGTGAGCAAGGTGGACGAAAACCGGGCCCCCATCCCCGGCAGCGAAATTGTCTTCGACTGCGACACGGTGCTTCTTTCGGTGGGCCTCATCCCGGAAAACGAGCTGACCCGCTCCGCCGGAATCGCCATGGACCGCCGCACCAACGGCGCCATCGTCTTTGAAAATATGGAGACCAGCGTCCCCGGCGTCTTTGGCTGCGGCAACGTGGTCCATGTCCATGACCTGGTGGACTTCGTCACCGCCGAAAGCATGCGGGCCGGCGCCGCCGCCGCCCAGTACGCCGTCGGCCAGGAGGCGGGAGGCCCTGTCCTGGAGGTGAAGACCGGCAACTGCGTCACCTACACCGTCCCCCAGCACATCCGCCGGGAAAACGTGGAAAAAACGGTGGAGGTCTTCTTCCGGGTAGACAACGTCTACCGGGATATGGTAATTCAGGTAAAGGACGGGGAGAATCTCCTCTGCCAGTTTAAGCGGGAGCATATGGCCCCCGGCGAGATGGAGAAGATTGTCATTCCCCGCGTCCATCTGGACAAGGTCCAGGGGGAGAACATCACCATCACGGTGGAAAAGCAGTAAGGGAGGGTTTACCATGACAAATCTCATCTGCATCGTCTGTCCCAAGGGCTGCCACCTGGCGGTGGACGAGGAGAAGGACTTTGAGGTCACCGGCTTCGGCTGCGCCCGCGGCGTGGACTACGGCAAGAAGGAGCTGACAAACCCCACCCGGGTCATCACCTCCACGGTGAAGATTCAGGGGGGCATCCACAAGCGCCTGCCGGTGAAGACCGATCGGGACATCCCCAAGGGGATGATTTCCCAGGCCATGGCCCTGCTGGACACCGTGGAGCTTACCTCCCCGGTGAAGGTGGGGGAGGTGGTGGTGCCGGATATCTGCGGCACCGGCGCCGCCTGGGTAGCCTCGCGGGATATGTAAGGAAAGCCGGCTGGGTTTTCAGGGGGGCTGTTGGCCCCTTCCCCCGGCCCCTGCCTCCTTGCAAAACCAAAACTGGCCTTAAAACGCAAAAGTCCCCCTGGTTTTCCAGGGGGATTTTTCTGTCTTTAGATATAAAAGAGGCTTTCGCTCAGGTGTTCCGGGTCGCAGGTGACGTCCAGCCCCAGCTTGGAGCAGATTTTTTCGTCGCTGCGGGTGAGGTAGCTGGTGGAGTGGGCCTGGCAGCCGTCCAGCTGCCCCAGCCGCTCCATGGCCGCCTGGGCGGTGGGGTTGGTGACGGCGGAGATGGATAGGGCCATGAGGATTTCCTCCGCCCCCAGGTGGCAGTTTTTCATCTTCAGGGGGCCGCTTTTCAGGTTCAGGATGGGCTGGATGATAATGGGGGGCAGCAGCAGAATGTCGTCCGGGATATTCCCCAGGTGCTTGGCGGCGTTGAGGATGGCGGCGGCCGCCGCGGACATCAGCTGGCTGTTGCGGCCGGTGATGACGGTACCGTCATCCAGCTGGATAGCCACCGCCGAGACCCCCTCCTGGGTGCCCAGCCGCTCCTTCACCTTGGCAAGGTACTCCCGCGCTGGCAGCACCACCGCCCGGTCCTCCACCCGCAGGTTCATGGTCTCCATCAGCACCTGGAGGCGGTGGAGGGTATCAATTTCCGCCGCACCCCGCTTGTAATCGGCGGCGGCCTTTAAATACCGGCGGATAATCTCCTGGCAGGAGGCCTCCCGCACCGCCTCGTCGTCCACAATGGCGGCGGCGATTTGGTTCACCCCCATATCGGTGGGGGAACGGTAGATGGAATCATCCCCGGTGATGCGCTGGATGATGCGCCGGACCACCGGGAACATCTCCATATCCCGGTTGTAGTTGACGGTGGTGACGCCGTAGGCGTCCAGGTGGAAGGAATCAATGATGTTGAAGTCCTTCAGGTCGGCGGTGGCGGCCTCGTAGGCCACGTTCAGGGGGTGCTTTAGGGGGACGTTCCAGACGGGGAAGGTCTCGAACTTGGCGTACCCCGCCCGGTTGCCCAGCTGGTGCTCGTGGTAGAGCTGCCCCAAGCAGGTGGCCAGCTTGCCGCTGCCGGGGCCGGGGGCGGTGACCACCACAATGGGCTTTTCGGTGCGGATATAGGGATTGGCGCCATACCCCTGGTCGCTGACGATGGTGTCCACCTCCGAGGGGTAGCCGGGGATGGGGGCGTGGGTGTAGGTGGTGATGCCCCGGCTTTCCAGCTTGTTGGCGAAGATGCGGGCGGCGGGCTGTCCCTCGTACCGGGTGATGACCACCGAATTGACGGTGAGACCCAGGGCCCGCAGGTCGTCGATGAGCTTAAGCACCTCCGCCTCGTAGGTGTTCCCCAGGTCCCCCCGGCGCTTGTTGTGCTGGATATCCCCGGCGTAGACGCAGATGAGGATCTCCGCCTGGTCCCCCAAGGACTGCAAAAGCTCCAGCTTGGCGTTTTCCCGGTAGCCGGGGAGGCACCGCTTGGCGTGGAGATCGTACATCAACTTGCCGCCGAACTCCAGGTACAGCTTGTCCCAGCCTTTCACCCGCTCCAGGATGTATTTGGACTGCCGTTCGATGTAAATTTCATGGTCAAAGCCCTTTTTCATAATGCCCACCGCTCCCCCTTTGGTTTTGGATGCAATCACACTTTGCCAATTATAGCACATCTGGAAACCTTTTGGAAGGGAAAACCCGCCTGGGGGAGGGTGCAAATTGCGTAGTTTTTTGTGCTCGCAAAAACTGCGCAATTTAGCCACTCCCGTGGCAGAAATCCTCTTCCCTTTTTCCGAAGAATGTGCTAAGATAAGAAGCATCCTATCAGCCCTTGCAAAGACCCTTCTCCCGCGGGCGGGACCCGCCGTCAGTCGAAAATTCCTGACGCTAAACAAATACTAGGGGCCGGCTGTTTTGGGCCAGGCCCTACGAAAGGAAAAATGAATATGGAAAACCGCAAGCTAAAACGCTTGGTGACCAGCGCCCTGCTGGCCGCCATTTATTCCGTGCTGGCACTGGCGCTGCCCCTTCTCTCCTTCGGGCCGGTGCAGTTTCGCGTCTCGGAGGCTCTCACCCTCCTGCCAGTCTTCTCCCCCGTCGCGGGGGTGGGAGTGACGGTGGGCTGCCTCATCACCAATACCATCGGCTTTTTGATGGGAGTTACCTTCCCCCAGGATATCCTCTTCGGCACCCTTGCCACCCTGGTGGGGTGCGTCTTCACCTGGCTGCTGCGGGGGATACGCTTCCGGGGGCTGCCGGTGCTTTCCGCTTTGGCCCCGGTGGTCTCCAATACCCTCATCATCGGCTGGGAAATCAACGCCTTCTTCCTGGATACCCCCTCCCTTGTGGGGTTTGTCACCTCCGCCGTGGGGGTGGGGCTGGGGGAGCTGGCCGCCTGCCTGGGGCTGGGCCTGCTGCTGGTGGCCCTCCTGGAGCGCACCGGCCTGGCGCGGCACTTCCGGGAGCTGTAACGCGCCTTATCCGCTTTTAGCAGGGCTGTAGGGAAACAAAGGAGGAACCAATCATGATAATTGCAGTCACATACCAGGATGGCCAGGTGTTCCAGCACTTTGGCCACAGTGAGGCTTTTAAGCTCTACCAGGTGGAGGCGGGGGAGATTCGCTCCGCCCAGGTGGTGGAGACCAACGGCAGCGGCCACGGGGCTTTGGCGGGATTTCTCCGGGAAAAGGGTGTCACACACCTGATTTGCGGCGGCATCGGCGCCGGCGCGCGCACCGCCCTGGCCCAGGCAGAAATCCAGCTATACCCTGGGGTGACGGGGGCAGCGGACGACGCGGCCCTGGCCCTGGTGAAGGGAAATCTCCAGTACGACCCGGACACCTCCTGTACCCATCACCAGCACGGGGAGGGGCACAGCTGCGGCGGCCACTCCTCCTAGCAAACCAATGAAAAGCCGGGCGCCTTTCCTTAGAGGCGTCCGGTTTTTTCCATGGGTGGGAATAATTTCTTTCTCCTCGGTCCATACTGCTGGCAACGACACAACCGCCGCCAAAGAAAGGACAGAGGAAGATGAAAATATACTGCCTGAAGAAGCTCTTTTCCACCCCGAAGGACGCTGCCTCCCTCCCGGAGGAGCGCAGGAGACGCCGCCGCTTGGACGCCGCCCTGGGGGGCGGGCTGCTGCTGGCAATGCTCCTTTCCCCTCTGGCGGGGTTTGGGCAGCAGTGCGCCCAGGTCCGGCAGGATGTGCTGCGCCTGCATATCCTGGCCAACTCGGACAGCCCCGAAGACCAGGCCCTGAAGCTCCAGGTACGGGACGCGGTGCTGCTGGAGACGGAAGATCTCTTTTCCGGCGCGGCCACCTTGGCCGAGGCCCAGGCCAAAGCGGCGGCCTGCCTCCCCGCCATCGAGGAGACCGCCCGCCGTACCCTGGCGGAAAACGGCTGCCAGCTTCCGGTGCGGGCGGAGCTGACCCGGATGTACTTTAACACGCGGGAATACGAGGATTCCACCCTCCCCGCCGGGGAGTACGATGCCCTGCGCCTCACCATTGGGGAGGCCCAGGGAAAGAACTGGTGGTGCGTCATGTTCCCGCCCCTCTGTATCCCTGCCGCCGCCACGGCGGAGGAGGGGGAGGGCCCGGAGGCCCTCCGGGAGATTCAGCTCCTGAACGAAGAGCCCCATTACCGTTTGGCCTTTGCCTCGGTGGAGTGGGTGGAGGAGTGCCTTGCCTCCTGCATAGAGGAGAAGGGGGAGTAAGGCGGTACCCTTCCCCCTCTTCTTTTCCCAGCGCCAGGCCGCTTTTCTTTTTGCTTCTTTTTCTTTTCCCGCGAAAAGAAAAAGAAGGCCGGATATTCCCAGCCTCTCCCGGTTTTCTATTACCGCAAGCGCCCAAAAGGCCCCGCCGGTTTCCCGGCAGGGCCTTTTGGGTCAGCTATGGGAAGCGCATCTATGCTGACGGCGCGCCGGGGGTCGGCGTACCGCATCAGCCGGGAAAGATGGGGAGGGAAGAAAGAGGCAGCTCCCCTCCCCGGAGAGGGGCAAGGTTTCTTATGGCGGCTCAGGCGGAGGCAGTTCCCTGCTCCCCGGCCTGGGCAGGCCGCGCGGAGGCGTTTTTGGGCACCCGGATGGTGTAACAGACAAAGTCCTTCTCCTCGGTGGTCTGGGCCTGCACCGAGATGCCGCAGCGTTTAATCTCCTCCACCGCCTTATCCACCGGGGTGAAGAGGATTCGCAGGTCCCGCAGGTAGCCCATGGCCCGGCGGTTCCCCTTCTTGGGACCGGTGAGGGTGGCGATGTAGGCTTCCGCCTGGCGGGCGCTCATCTGGTTCTGGAGGATGTGCCGGGCGGCCCGCAGCTGGCGGTCGGCCCCGGTGAGGGCCAGCAGGGAGCGGGCGATCCGCTCCCCCATGCCGTGGTCGATGAGAAACTGCCGCACCTGGGGGTCCAGCCGCAGCAGCCGGAGCTTGTTGGCGACCGTGGGCTGGGGCTTTGCCAGCATGGCGCAGATTTTTTGCTGGCTCAAGCCGCTTTCCTTCATCAGGGCGTAGATGCCTTCCGCCTCCTCGAAGCAGTTCAGGTCCTGGCGGTGGAGGTTTTCGATGAGGGTGAGGACGGCGGCGTTGGCCTCCGGGGCGGTGCTGATAACGGCGGGGACCTCCTCGTACCCCAGGCGTCGGCAGGCCAGCAGCCTGCGCTCCCCGGCGATGAGGAAGTACCGGTTCCCCCCCTCCGGGTCCTTGCGGACGGTGATGGGGCAAAGAAGCCCGTTTTGGGCGATGCTCTTTGCCAGGATATCCAGTTCCGCCAGGTTGAAATCCCGGCGGGGCTGGTGGGGGCTGGGGAGGATGCTCCCTACTGGAAGTGAAACCACCTGATTTATGGTTTTTGGCCGTCCCGGCAGCTTCATCCGTCTTCCTCCCTGTCTCTAGATTGATGTCTCTCCCCCGCCGTGGGGGTGCTTGTCCGTCTAACAGTATACTACCACCGAATGAGAAATTATTCCAGTCTTTTCCGTCGCAGCTTTCCACAGCCTTCGGCGGCTTTCTCCACGGGGAGATGGGGCTTTTGGCGGAAGGGGCGGGAAGGGGGTGGCCTCCTGGCGGATTCTGCGATATTTTATGCCCCTTTGGCCGGTATAATGGGAGTGGACAAACGCGTTTTTTATGCCAATCTGGGCTGCCGCCCAGCCCCGCCTTCTTTTTCTTCTTGCAAAAGAAGAAAAAGA
>WSMP01000042.1 GCA_013316495.1 Angelakisella sp. | reverse complement strand
TGGTGATGGTAGACACAGTTGATTACCCCCTTTGTCAGATAGAGAACTCGCCGCCGGTGAGCTTGTTCAGCAGCCAGTTGGCGAAGATGACCAGCAGCAGGATGGCGGTAGCCAAGGCCGCGGCGGTCTGCTGGCTGTGGAAGGTCTGGTAGGTGAACAGCTCAATACCCAAAGTCTTGGTGTAGGTGGAGTAGAGAAGGGTGGACATGGTCAGCTCATAGAAGCAGGGCATAAAGATGAGGAACCAGCCTGCCACCACCGAGGGGGCGATAAGCGGAATGGTCACATCCTTGAAGCTGCGCACCCAGCTGGCGCCGGAGATAAGGGACGCCTCCTCCAGGGAGGGGTGGATCTGGCTCATGGCGGAAACCACCGTCCGCATCCCCATCAGCAGGTATTTGATGAGATAGGCCACAATCATAATCCACATGGTGTTGTAGATATTGATGCCAAAGCGCCCGGACATGGTCATAATAAGGCCCAAGGCGATAACCACGCTGGGGGTGCCGCTGCCCAGAGTAATAAGGAAATCCGGCACACTCTTGAACTTGACACGGGTCCGCTGGAGCAGGTAGGCCATGACACAGGAGATGAGGATGCCGATGGTGGCCGACAGCGCCGCGTAGGCCAGAGAGTGGAAGGCGGAATTGAGGATGGATTCACGGGTGACCACCCGCTCCCAGAACCGGAGAACGAAGTTATCGGTGACCAGCTTCCCATCTGCAAAGGAAAGGAGAGGCTTGCCAAGGTTCTTTGTAAAGGAGGTGGTAGCCACCGAGAAGAAGGGGATAATCACCACAATCAGGGCAAAGAGCACTACCAACAGGGTGATGGGAATGCGCAACCGGCCCAGGTCCACGATGTTGGGACGGGTGGACTTGCCGGAAACGGTGATGTACTGCTTTTTGCCCACCACAAAGTTACTGACATACAGCACCACGTTGGCAATGACCATCAGGAACACCGCCAGGGTAGTGGCGTCGGTTAGGCCCTCCTGGTTGCCGATGCTCACAAAGTCGATGATGCGGGTGGTGACGGTATGCACCTGACCAGGTGCCCCGATGATGGAGGGGATGCCGTAGCAGGAGCCTGCGGAAACGAACACCAGCAGGGCCGCCGCCACAATGCTGGGGGCCATCATCGGCAGGGTGATGGTCCACAGGGTCTTGAGGGGGCTGGCGCCGGATATCTTGGAGGCCTCTTCCAGGGACGGATCCATCTTCTCCATAGCGCGGGAGATGGTGATGAAGGCGTAGGGGTAATAGAAGGAGGTAAGAACCCACACCAGGCCGCCCACTGTGTAGATATCAAAGGGGTTTTCGGCCAGGTGGAGGAGATTTTTCAGAAATACATTGAGGGTGCCCACCGAGGGGTTCAAAAGGCGAAGCCACGCCATAGCCCCAACGTAGGGGGGCACCATATAGGTGGTGACGAAAAGGGTGCGGAAAAACTTTTTGCCGTACAGATTGGTGCGGCCCACCAGCCAGGCCAAAGGAAAGGCGATCAACACCCCCAGGACCATCGAGCTGGTGGCGGTGACAACGGTGTTTCGCAGGGCGGTCCAGTTCATGGGGTAGGTGTACACCCGCTGGAAGGCGTGGATGGAGAAGCCCCCATCCGCAGTGAAGGCGCGGATGACCAAATAGAGCATGGGGAGGACTTCAAAGATCATCAGAAAGGCCACAATGGCGATGATGATCACCCATTTGACATCGAGGTAGAACCGCTTTTCCTTGACGGCGGGTTCGCTGCCGGGGGAATTGACGGCGGTCACTGCAGCCATTAGAATCACTCCTTTTTCTGTCCAGGGAAGATAAAGAAGGGGCGGGGTGCTACCGCGAAGCTACACCGCGGCAGCACCCCGCTTCCTATGTTTCTATCCTGTTAGGGTGCTGAGCAAGCTCGTATTACTTTTCAGGGATGGTGACGTTCTCCTGGAACTTGGTGCGGATCTCATCTCTCTGCTGGAAGCAGTTTTCCCAGTTCACAGGCAGGGTGTTCTTGAGAATCTCGCTGGTGGCAATGGCGTCATAGGGAGGCTCCGGATAGCCGCTGACAACCGAGTGCATCCAGCCGGCCACGATGTTCTTCTGACCCTCGTTGGAAAGGAACCAATCGGTGATGGCCTGGCAGGCAGCGATGTTGTTGTTGGCGTTCTTGCCATCGGCGATGGTCATAATGGTGGAGGGAATAACGATGGTGCCATCGGTGGGATAGATAACCTCCAGCTGAGAGTCGTCCTCCTCACGCTTTTTCAGGATGGATTCCTCCAGGATCATGATGACGTCGCACTCGCCGGTCTCCAGCTTGGTGCAGGCCACGCCGCCGGATTCCACCATGACGCCCTGCTTGCCCAGAGCCTCGAAATACTCGTAGCCGTACTTGTCCTTCAGGGCGGTGACAGCCGCCATAGCGGTACCGGAGGTGAGGGGGTTGCTCATGGAGATCTTGCCCTTGACCGCCTCGTTGTAGGCAAAATCATAGAAGCTGTTGGGGATCTCATCCTTGTTCTTCAGTTCGGGGTTGTAGGCCAGAACCATGTTGCAGATACGCACCGGATACCAGAAGCCTTCCTTGTCGTACTCAAAGGCCAGGTTGGCGGCAGCGGGGGTGACATAGGGCTCCAGCCAGCCGCCCTCTTTCAGCTCCAGGGAGTAGGCGGGCTCGGCCACCATCAGCATATCGCAGGAGAGCTTGCCGGTCTCAATCTCAGCGGCGACCTTGGTTTGCAGGGTACCGGTACCGCCGTAGAAGAATTCGATATCGCACTTGGGGAAAGCCTTCTTCAGCTCAGGCTTAAGGGCCTCGATGATGTCCTCGTACATGGAGGTGTAGATCAGCACCTTGCCAGAGACCTCCGCAGGGGTGGGCTCGGTGGGAGCGGAGCCGCCACCACCGGACGGTGCGGGAGCGGGCTCGTTGCCGCCGCCGCAGCCAGCCAGCATGGTCACTGCCATCGTCAGGGCCAACATCCCGGCCAGGAATCTTCTCTTCAACATAGTCTCTTTTCCTCCTTAAAAATGGATTTGCTCCGCCGCAGCCGGCGGGTCAGTACAAGGGGAACGGGGCAGGCGGATGGGCATCTTTTGCAAAAAATCATCCGTTTTTCCTACATTTCCTATTTTAATTCACAAATAATTCATTCAATTTGCATAAATGTTTCACAAATGTATCATTTCTCTTCGCAGTTCGGTAAGGATACACAAGGAAAAACCTGGTGCATTGGTGATTCTAACCAATAGCCTTTTGGGAAGCGCCGGGATTTTAGCCGGAAGATATACAGTGAAAATATAGTGGCAATAAAAGTTGACGCAAGGCCCTCTCCCCGTTAGAATTGGGTACAACAACCGGTTCAAACCTTTTGCCTATGCCCCTTGCGCAGGGGGATGATAGGACGGGAGCCCTTGCGGCGGAAAACCGCTGCGGGAAATTGAGAAAATGAAAAAGGAGATTTTTTATATGAACCAGAGAAGAATGGCGGCCGCGGCCCTCGCGGCAATGATGGCCCTGATGATGCTGGCTGGCTGCGGCGGCGGTTCCGCCAACGGCGGCAGCGCCAAAACCTTTACGGTGGGAATGGAGTGCAACTACGCCCCCTTTAACTGGACCCAGGTGGAGGGTGACGACTATTCGGTGGCCCTGGAAGGCGCTGGACACGCCGGCGGCTACGATGTGATGATGGCAAAGACCCTGGCGGAAAAGATGGGCGCCACTTTGGTCATCAAAAAGCTGGCCTGGGAGGGACTGGAGCCCGCCGTCACCTCCGGGGAGATTGACGCTATCATCGCCGGCATGACAGCCACCCCGGAGCGCAAGGAGAACGCCGATTTCACCACCCCCTACTATGAATCCGAGATGGTCTGCATCGTCCGGGCAGACGACCCCCTGGCGAAGGCCACCTCCCTGGCGGACTTCACCGGCAAGAATGTCCAGGGGCAGCAGAACACCCTTTATGATGAGATTATTGATCAGATCCCCGGCGTCAACCACATGACCCCCCTGGCTAGCTATCCCCTGATGGTGCTGGCCCTCCAGAACGGGGACGCCGACGCCCTCACCGCCGAGCTGCCGGTAGCCACCGGCGTCGTCACCAGCAACCCCAATCTGGCTATTGTGCGCTTTGCAGACGGCCAGGGCTTTGAGGCAGACACCACCGTTTCCATTGCAGTGAAAAAGGGCAACACCGAGCTGCTGAACAGCATCCAGGCGGCCCTGGACACCATCAATACCGACACCCGCAACCAGTGGATGACCGACGCCGTAAGCCGCCAGCCTGCCAACGCCGACTAAGTCGGCGTTGGCCCGCCGCGGCGGGGCTATCCGCTCCCTGCGGTCGCTCGATGCGACAAGAAGGGGCCCTGCGGCCCCATCTCCGCGCTAAGAGCCTCGCTGCACTCGGTTGCGCTCCGAAACGCACCTGCGGGTGCAGCCTTTTCACACTTTTTCCCCTCTGTCCCCCCGCTCCTTGACTAGGCGGGAAAGTGCAGGCACCTGCCTGGAGTTCCAGAAAGAAAGGAAGCTGCCCTATGGCTGCGTTTGTTGAAAAAGTGCTGGAGATCGCCCAGCGGTATTGGCCCCTCTTCTGGGCGGGCACCAAAGTAACCCTTCTCATCTCCCTCACCGGCACCATCATCGGGCTTGCCATCGGGCTGCTGGTGGGAAGCGTCCGGGCTGTAAAGGTAGAGCCCAGGGACGGTCTTGGCACCCGTGTGGTGAAACAGCTGATCCACGCCCTCACCAGCATCTACATTGAGGTTTTCCGGGGCACCCCCATGATCGTTCAAAGCGTCTTCCTCTACTACCTGCTCAAGCCGGTTTTCAACTGGAAGCCCACTGTGGCGGGCATCTTCATCGTATCGGTAAACACCGGGGCCTACATGGCGGAGATCATCCGGGCCGGCATCCAAAGCGTGGACCAGGGCCAGACCGAGGCCGCCCGGAGCATCGGCATGACCCCCATGCAGACCATGTTCCTGGTGGTGCTGCCCCAGGCTATTAAAAACTCCTTCCCTGCCATCGGCAACGAATTCGTGGTGAACATCAAGGACTCCTCCGTTCTCAGCGCCATCTCGGTTACCGATTTGTACTTCCAATCCATCGGGGTGGCGGGGAGCATCTTCCTCTTCACCCAGACCATGACGGTGACCGCCTCCATCTACCTGGTGCTCACCTTCACCACCACCCGCATCCTGGGGCTTATTGAAAAGCGGATGGGCCGCCCCCGCTCCAGCTTCCCGGCGTCCCAGACGGTGCCCGGCAACCCCACGTTTTAAGGAGGATGGCAGACGATGGAAAACATCATTGAGATCCGAGGGCTGAAAAAGCATTTTGACAAGCTGGAGGTCCTCAACGACATCCAGTTCAGCGTAGCCCCTGGGGAGGTCATCTGCCTCATCGGGGCCTCCGGTTCCGGCAAATCCACCCTCCTGCGGTGTGTAAACCTTTTGGAGACCCCCGACGCCGGGGAAATCCTGGTCCACGGCCAGAATATCCTCCAGGGCCGGATGGACGTAAACCAGTACCGGACCAAGGTGGGGATGGTCTTCCAGTCCTTTAATCTCTTTGCCAACATGGATGTGCTGAAAAACTGCATGGTGGGCCAGACCCACGTCCTCCACCGGAGCAAGGAGGAGGCCCGTGAAAAGGCCCTCTACTTCCTCCAAAAGGTGGGGATGAAAGATTTCCTCTTGGCCTCCCCCGCCCAGCTTTCCGGCGGCCAGAAGCAGCGGGTGGCTATCGCCCGCGCCCTCTGCATGGACCCGGAGGTGCTGCTCTTTGACGAGCCAACCTCCGCCCTGGACCCGGAGATGGTGGGCGGTGTCCTGGAGGTGATGAAGGACCTGGCCAGGGAAGGCCTTACCATGATTGTGGTGACCCACGAGATGGGCTTTGCCAGAGAGGTGAGCACACGGGTGGTGTTTATGGATAAGGGGGTCATCGCTGAAGAAGGCAGTCCGGAGGAGATTTTCCAAAATCCCCAAAATCCCCGCACGCGGGAGTTCCTTTCCCGGTATATCCAGTCCTGAACATCGCACAAAAAAGCATGTCTGCAAAGCCATGTCTGGGTTTTCCAAGGGCGGAAGACTATAATTTGAATGTCCTCCTGTCTACATCATCGGCAGAAGCCTTCTTTTTGAACCACTCGCCTAGCGAGTGGTTTTCTATATACAAAAAGAGGGGCTATAAAAGCCCCTCTTTTGCAGACCGCTTTGACCGATAAGACCGGAACCACTCGCAACTACACTCAACGGCGGAATACAGCAATGTTTCAAAATCTGTTTACCGCAGTTTTCCTCCGGCGCACGTCACAAAACCAGGGCAGCAAATTTATATGAAATATCTAAAATGCAACTACCAGGTAGACAAGTTTCTACATCTAAACCAACAACCAGACAACTTTGTTTCTTTTCTTTCAAAAGTTGTTGAATCAAACGTGACTTTATGCTACATTTTCATTATACAGATGTTGGAAAAAGGGACCGCATCTGATACATAACAAAAAAGGAGCGAGATTATGAAAAAAAGAATTCTCAGCATTGCACTGGTTGTCGCCATGTGCGTAACCCTGCTGGCAGGCTGCGGCCAGAAGTCCGCAACATGGAAAGTGACCTGCCCCTGGGCCCCCTCCGGCGTGGCCGCCATGGTGAGCCAGCAGGCGGCGACCAAGTCCACCAGCTACTCCGACACCATCACCCTGGTAGCCGAGGCCATCAAGGGAGACGCCGCCACTGTAAACACCTGGGTAGCCGACACCAAGGCCAACGATACCGAGCTGGTTTTCGTGGGCGAGGGCCTGCTGTCCATCACCTCCATCCTGGACCCTGCCAAGATGCAGTTCGGTTATGAGGACTTTGTGTTTGTGGAGAACCTGTATTCCTCCATCTTCGTCCTCTCCGCCGACGCCAAGCTGAACATCGACAGCGTGGCCGACCTGGAAGCCTATGTCAAGCAAGGAACGGAAATTAGCGTGGCCGTCAACGGCGCCACCAGCTCTGAGGCCTTCCTGGCCGCGGCTTTGTTCGGCTCCATGGGCGCGGGAAACCAGCTGAAGCTGACCCCCTATCAGTCTGCCGCCGAGGCCGCTCAGGCCGTGGCCCGGGGCGAGACCCAGTTTGCCGTCTCCCACCAGTCCCAGATTCTGGAGACCTATCAGCAAAAGGGCGCAACCATTGTCTGCGCCTTTGACGAGGGCAACATTGAAAACGGTCCCTTCGCCGGCGTAGAGGGCGTGGGCCAGCACGGCTATCCCTACTTCCGCAACCGCTGCTTTGTCATGGCCCGGGCCGGCACCGACGAGAAGAAGGTCGCTGAGCTGAAAGAGCTCTACGGCAAGATTCTGGCGGACGCGGAGGTCGTGGAGTGGCTCCAGAACACCATGCTGCTGGAAGTGGACACCATGTCCGTGGCGGATGTGGAGGCCCATGTGGAAAACGTGAAGAGCATCGTTAACAGCTATAAGGATATCGTCGCAGGCTAATCGCAGCGCTCCATATGGGGGAATGGGATAGGGCAGAGGTCCCGCCCATTCCCCCTTTTATTCCCTGAACTTTGAAAGGAGGACTCCTATGAAGCAATGGGTAGAGCAGTTCAACGGCCGCATGGATGCCTGGGGCCGGAAACTGCACGAAAAAGAAATTCGCATCCCCATTGACCTGGTCACCGGCCTGGCGTTCGCGATCTTTGCCTTGGCAATTCTGCTGGTCATGCCAGATCAGGTGGCGATTTCCGAGAAGGACGTGGTCAACGGCCGGGCGTTTCCCACTTTGCTGATGATGGTCATGCTTTTGTGCTGCGCCATGCTGATTGGCAAGGAACTCTATAAGCTGGCCACAAAGCAGCCCTTGAATTGGAAGGTTATCAACATTCAGGTGGAGGCCAAGGCGCTGGCAATCCTGGGCATTCTGCTGGGCACCTATTTCCTCAGCAAGTGGACCGGCCTGTTTGTGGTGGGCGCGGTCTTCTGCTGCCTGGGCTTTTTGCTGTATTTCCGGTGCCGGAAGAAATCCTACTACGTCATTACCCTGGTTATTGCGGTAGCCATTTGGGCGGCCTTCCGCTTTGTCCTGGGCGTGGAATTTTAAGGAGGGGGATTTATGCTACAGTATATTGCCCCGGCCACCGGCCTTTTGTTTACGCTGGAAAACATCCTGTGGATTAACATCGGCGTGTTTATCGGCTCGGTTTTCGCGGCTATCCCCGGTCTGAGCGTCATCCTGTGCGTGATTTTGTTCCTGCCTGTCACCTACTCCATGACCGCCATTCCCGGCATGATGTTCCTGCTTGGCATCTACTGCGCCGGGGGGTATGGCGGCAGTGTGTCCGCCATCCTCATCAACACCCCCGGCACCCCTCACGCAGCGGCCACCATGCTGGACGGGCATCCCCTGTCGGAGCGGGGCCGGACCAAGGCCGCGCTGAAAATCGCCTTGTACGCCTCCACCTTCGGCGGGATCTCCTCCGCCCTGATGCTGCTGTTTCTGGGGCCCCAGGTGGCCCGGGTGGCCGCCCAGCTGGGCACTGCGGAGTATTTCATGGTCTGCGTCTTTGGCCTGACCATCATCGCCGGCGTATCGGGCAAGAGCATGATCAAGGGTTTAATTTCCGCCTGCCTGGGACTGCTTATCTCCTGCGTGGGCTCCGACCCCATGACCAGCTATGACCGCTTTACCTTCGGCATTTCCCGGCTGTACCTGGGCCTGGACCTGGCGGTCTGCCTCATTGGCCTTTTCGCCCTGGTGGAAATCATGTCCAAGGCGGAGAAGCGGCTGGACCGCTTGAATCTGGATACCACCCAAATCAAGGACGACGGCATAATCACCAAGGAGGAATACAAGCGCATGGCCCGTCCGATGCTGCTGTCCTCCCTCATCGGCGTAATGGTGGGCATCATCCCCGGCACCGGGGCCTCGGAGGCATCCTGGTTCAGCTATAACACTGCCAAAAACATGTCCAAGCACCCGGAGGAGTTCGGGCACGGCTCCGTAGAGGGCATTGCTGCTGCCGAAGCGGCCAACAACGCCGTTACCGGCGCAACCCTGATTCCTCTGCTCACCTTGGGCATTCCAGGAGACGGCACGGTAGCCATCATGCTTTCCGCCCTGATGATCAACGGCCTAAATCCCGGCCTCACCCTCTTCACCACCCAGGGAAACATCATGTACGCCATTATGCTGGGCCTGATTCTTGTGAATATCTTTATGCTTCTCCAGGGCAAATTCCTCACCCGCCTCTTTGCCAAAGTGGTGTCCATCCCCCAGGAAATCCTCACCCCCATCATTGTCATCTTCTGCTTTGCCGGGGCTTATTCCGTGAATGAGAATTTCTTCGACGTGGGCGTGGCCCTGATTTTCGGCATGCTGGCCTGGATTCTGCGGAAGCTGGAGCTTCCCCCGGTACCCATTCTTCTGGGGCTGGTGCTGGGCAGCATGACAGAGACGAACTTCCGCCGGGCTCTGCTAATCTCCAACGGAAACCCCAAGATCTTTTTCAGCAGCGTGTACTGCATCATCTTCCTGGTCCTGATCCTGCTGGCGGTGGGCACCATCGTCCGGGGCAAGATGAAAGAACGTAGCACACAGAAGGAGGCCTGACCATGCCTAACAACATCATTTTTTACTTTACCGACCAGCAGCGCTGGGACACCTGCGGCTGCTTCGGCCAGCCCCTGGACATCACGCCCAATCTGGACGCCCTGGCCCGGGAGGGCGTGAAGTTTGACAACGCCTTCTCCCCCCAGCCGGTGTGCGGTCCCTGCCGGGCCCTGTTCCAGACCGGCAAATACCCCACGGAGACCGGCTGCTTCCGCAACAACATCATGCTGCCCGCCGGTGTCAAGACCCTGGGCCAGTACATTGAGGAAGCGGGCTATGAGACCGCCTACATCGGCAAGTGGCACCTGGCCAGCGACGGAGAGCTGGAAAAGCCCCCCACCATCGACCACACCGTCACCGCCATCCCCCAAGAACTGCGGGGGGGCTATACCGGCTTCTGGCGCACCGCCGATGTGCTGGAGTTCACCTCCCACGGCTACGATGGCTTTGTCTTTGACGAAAACAACCGGCGGATCGACTTCAAGGGCTACCGGGCGGACTGCATCAACGACATGGCCCTGGAATTTTTGGACGGCTACACGGGAGAAAAGCCCTTCTTCATGACCATCTCCCAGATCGAGCCCCACCACCAGAACGACCGCAAGCACTACGAGGGGCCGGAGGGCTCCAAGGAGCGGTTCCGGGACTTCATTCTGCCAGAGGACTTGAAAGCCCTGGGGGGCAACGCCGCCGAGGAGTACCCGGATTACCTGGGACAGTGCGCCAGCCTGGATGAAAACCTGGGGCGGCTGGTGGCGAAGCTGAAGGAAAAGGGACTGTATGAGAATACGGTGATTCTCTTTGCCTCGGACCACGGATCTCACTTCCTCACCCGGAACCGGGACGATCATCTCAACGGCTACGACGACTATAAGCGTTCCTGCCACGACGCCTGCCTCCATGTGCCCCTGGTCATTGCCGGCGGGCCCTACCGGGGCGGCCGGGCGGTGGAGGAGCTGGTAAGCACCGCCAGCCTGCCCAAGACCATTCTGGCCCTGGCGGGCGTGGACGTGGGAGACGCCATGATCGGGGAAAACCTTCTTGACGTTGTGGAGAAAAAGGCGGATAATAGGCCCAATGAGATTTTCGCACAGATTTCCGAAAGCCGGGTGGGCCGGTGTATCCGCACGGCGCGCTATACCTACTCCGTCTATGCCCCCGGCGTGAACGGCGGCGCGGCGGCGGCCTCGGACCTCTATGCGGACGATTTCCTCTACGATATGGAACAGGACCCCCACCAGCTAAACAATGTGGTGGCCGATCCCGCCTACGCCCAAGTAAAGGCGGCGCTGCGGAAGCGTCTGCTGGACTGGATTTGGCGGGCGGAAGGGACTCGTCCCGTCATTACGGACTGAGGAAAGCTGCGCGATTTCCAGGAGGGCGTCATGAAGGAACTGGACCGAAAGTCGGAAATAGTCTATCTTTGGGTGCGGGCCTATATTGAGGAAAACAAGTTTTCCAGCAATACGAAGATTCCATCGGAAACGGTTCTGACCCGAAAACTCTCCGTCAGCCGGGAAACCGTGCGCCAGGCCCTGAGCCGGCTGACGGAGGAGGGGCTTCTTCTCCGGGTAAAGGGAAGTGGAACCTATATCAACAAAGAGAAGGCCCTGTCCTGGGAACTGGGGGGCAGCGAGGGCAGGACCAAAATCGGACTGATCCTCCAGGGCCAGGACGGGAACGCCAACTCCAGTTTGATAGACGGCATTCGAAGCATCCTGTCCCCGGACCAGGTGGATTTGCGCACCTTCCTTACCGACAACAAGTTTGCCAACGAGCGCCGCTGCCTCCAGGCCGTAGTAAACCAGGGCTTTCAGGGGTTCATTGTGGACGGCGTGAAGGCCAGTCTGCTGAACCCTAACCTGGACTACTATCAGAAAATCTATCAAAAGCGGATCCCTGTCATTTTCTACA
>WSMP01000041.1 GCA_013316495.1 Angelakisella sp. | reverse complement strand
GGATTAGTTTTATACACTGCTGTTTTAGTCCCCTTTCTCGTGGTCTAGCTTGGGCCGGTTCCGGCCTGGCGAAAGGCACGTTTCCCCTCCTTGGGAAGCGTGCCTTTTTGGCGCTGTATATCCACGTCAGTCCTCCATTGCGGGGTCCGGGGCCCGCTGGACCATGACCTTTTCCAGCCACTGGAGAAGATTCTGGCGGACCTCCTCCTGCTGGGTCTCATTGAACATCTCATGGCGTCCGCCGGGGTAGAGTTTTAGCTCCACGTTCCGGCAGCCCGCTTTTGTAAGGTTCTCATACACCTCCTTGGGGCCTGCCCCCATCGCTCCCACCGGGTCTTGGTCCCCGGACAGGATATAGATGGGCAGCCCCTTGGGGACGCTTCCATACCATTGGGGGGAGGTGCACTCCTCCAGCATAGAAAACAGCTCGTAGTAGGCGGAAACGGTAAACTTAAAGGCGCACAGGGGATCCTTTAGGTAGGCATCGCACACCGCTGGGTCCTTGCTCAGCCAGTCCACCGGTGTCTTTGCGCCGGGAATCGCTTTTGCAAAGCTGCCATTCGCCAGGTCGTACACCTTCTCGGAGATATACCGGGGCCCTTTCGCCAGCTCCACTCCGCGGGCCAGGGCCTTGCCAAAGGGGGCCGCCGGGTTCCTGCCGGCTGTGCCGCTTAGGATAAGGCCGTCCAGCTGCTGTCCAAACCGCCGGGCAAAGAGGCGGGCGATAAAGGAACCCATGCTGTGTCCCAGAAGAAAATAGGGCACACCAAGATACCGTCCGGCTACCTCCCGGCGCAGCAGCTCCAAATCCTCCACCAAAAACTTCCGGGAGCCGCGAGGGCCGAAGTACCCCAGCTTTTCCTGGTTCAGCAGGGCGGTGGCCCCATGGCCCAGGTGGTCGCCGCCGCAGAAAACCAGCCCCGCATCGCAAAGGGTTCTGGCAAGGGCCTCGTACCGGCCCGCATATTCGCACATCCCATGGCTAAGCTGCACCACCCCCCGGACCACCGTCCCCTCATCGGGGGTAAAAATCAGGGCGGAAACCCTCCACTTACCATTGGAGGAGGGATAGATAAAAACTTCGCGATTCACAATGGTTCTTCCCTTCGTTTGCAGTTTCTAGGATTCCGCCAGCCGCAGGGCCGGAGGAAGGAGCGGCGTACCCAGGGCAGGCAACCCGGCGCGGTCGGTGATGTTCACCAGGCGAAGGTCTCCCCCGTGCTCCACCACATAAAAATCCACCTTCTCAAAGCGCATCCAAAGCCGCCGGAGCAGGGTGCTTCCCTCCCCTGGCAGGCCAGTGACCACCGCAGCGGGACGCTGCTCCTGAATCAGTTCCCCCAAAAAACGCTCCGGCCGGTCGCTGTAATGGATGGTCATAACGGCGTCGTTGTCCCGGCTGGTCTGGAAAAGATACTCGATGGCCTGGGGATTTCGCTCTGCCCCTGGAGCGGCAACATTCACCACCTCCAGGGAGGCGCCTTCCCTATCCGCCAGCTGCCGCCCCGCCATAATGAGCCTGCGGCAGTGGAATTGATCGGTGACCAGCACCATGGTCACCGGCCGCCGGACGCCTGGGGTCCCCATGGTCTCTATCATAATCTATTTCTCTCCTGTCCTTCTGTGATGGTACCCACAGGGTGCAAAGCCCCTCATGTTCTATGTTCAGTATAAACGAAATCCACCTGTTTTGGAATGGGTTCCGGGGAAATTTAACTGAAAGTTTTCAATTGTTTCAAAACCTGACACCACTGGAAAAAGGTACTTCCTTTTTGGAATTGGTTGTGGTATACTGTAAAAGTAAAGTCTTCCGCTTCTTTCCGGAGGCAGGCAACTGCTTCCTCCAGGAAAAACGGGCAGGCTTTTCCTATGTCTATGGAAAAGGAGAGAATGGAACGTGTCCAGAAAAAAAGCAGACGCCATCGGGCAAGAGCAGATGAAACGGAGCCTAAAGGGCAGGATCTTGAAGAATACAATTCTCAATATCTTTGTGCTGGTAATCGTGTGCTGTGTCATCATGGCGGCGGCGATGCAGTCCCTGTCCAATAATATCCTGCTGGACAGTTTGCAGCCCATGGCCCGGCAATCGGCCAAGACGGTGGAGGCTAACATCCATATGCTGGCGGATCGGATGATGTCCATTGCGGCGGACCCCCAACTGGGTACGGCGGCTGCCGTTGGGGAGGATGGGACGGTGAATGCCGGTTCCCTCCGGGCAAACCGCGGTACGGTGCTAACCGAAGCTGCCGAGACCTATGAGCTGTATACCATCGCCCTTTACGGGCTGGATGGCCGGCTGGTCCAGGGGGTCAGCGGCGCGCCGGACAGCCTGGACAGCAGCTTTTTCTCCCTCCTTCAGGAGACCGATAACATGACCACCCATGTTTCCACCCGGTTCCAGGAGCATTTGGGCATCACCATGGGAATGCCGGTGAAGGAGAACGACGAGACCATTCTATATATAGTGGGGGTCTATAAATACGATACCCTAAACGATGTAATCAGCAGCATCAATCTGGGCCGCCACGGCATGGCCTATATGGTCAACCATGAGGGCGTGGTCACCGGCCATCCGGATCAGTCCATCGTTCTTTCCGGCAGCTCCATGGCGCAGCTATGCGGCGGGGACCAGGAAACGGTCCGCCGGGTAACCAGCGCCGAAACCGGCGCGGCGGAATTCTCGGTGGATGGAAAGACTGTGCTGGCCGCCTTCTCCCCCATCCGGGGAACCCAGTGGTCCCTGATCCTCCAGGTTCCCAAGGCGGATTACAACTCCTACATCAACGGCGCCATGGCGGTAGCGGTGCTGGCTACCCTGCTGGTGCTGGTTGTCTCCATTCTGCTGGTGCTGCGCCTGGCCTGGTCCATTTCCGGGCCGGTAAAGAGCGTAACCAGCCGGATGATCACCCTTTCCGATGGGGACCTCCACACCCAGGTGGTTCAGGTCCGCTCCGGGGATGAGCTGGAGGTGCTGACCCAGACCCTGGAGGATACGGTGGAAAGCGTCAACCGCTACATATCGGATATCCAGCAGGTGCTGACCCAGGTGGCAGAAGGAAATCTGGCTGTGGAGCCCCAGGTGGATTATAAAGGGGACTTCGCCCTCATCCGGGGGAGCCTGCGCACCATCCTGCAATCGATGAACGAGACCATTTCGGGATTCCGGGCCGCTGCCAGCCGCCTGGCGGAGATGTCCGAGGAGCTGAGCGGCCAGTCCGGCCAGCTGCACCAGGCTTCCATGGAGCAGACCCAGTCCACCGAAGAGCTGGTGGATGAGGTATCCCATGTGAAGGAGCGGCTGGCAAGCGTCACCGCAAGCAGCAGTCAGACGCAGGCCAAGACAGAGGAAATCGCCCAATGCATCCAGGAGGCCAACACCCGGATGGAGGCCCTCTCCAGCGCCATGGACAGCATCAGCTCCAATGCCCAAAAAATCACGCAAATTGCCAAGGCCATTGAGGACATCGCCTTCCAAACCAACATCCTGGCCCTAAACGCCGCTGTGGAGGCGGCAAGGGCGGGAGCTGCCGGCAAGGGCTTTGCCGTTGTGGCTGACGAGGTGCGGAACCTGGCCTCCAAGAGCAGCGAGGCCGCCCAGAGCGCCGCCGATATGGTCACCAGCACCAGGGCCATCATCCAAACTGGTGTGGAGCTCACCGCCGATACCGCCGTCTCCTTCCAGAACATTTCTGCCGTCTCCAGCCAAATCAGCAGAATCACCGACCAGCTGGTGACAGCGGTCCGGGGCCAGGAAAGCGCTTTGGCGATTATGGAGGAGCACATCGGCACCATTTCCGCCATTGCGGAGCGGAACCTACAAAACGCCAGCGGCACCGAACAATCCAGCGGACTGCTGGCCAGGGAGGCAGAGTCCCTTCGGTACCAGGTGAAGCGATTTGTTGTAAAGGAGGAAGATGAGAGATGAAACGGTTCCTGTGTTTTGCCCTGGCCCTGCTTCTGGGGGTTTCCCTGTCCGCCTGCGGCAGCAAAACAGACCTCCAGGATGGGTATTACACCGCCCAAGCCGCCGAGTACAGCCATGGCTGGAAGGAATATATCACCATTATGGTGAAGGGCGGCAGCATCGTCTCGGTGGAATACAACGCCGAGAACGCCAGCGGGTTTATCAAAAGCTGGGATAACGCCTATATGCAAACCATGCTCCACTCCAATGGCACCTATCCCAACGAGTACACCCGCTATTACGCCGGACAGCTTCTGGCGGGACAGGGGAACGGGACCATCGACGCTCTGTCCGGTGCTTCCTCCTCCTACGACTCCTTCCAAAAGCTGGCGGCAGCGGTTCTGGAACAGGCCCGGAAGGGGGATTCCAGCATCATGCTGGTGGATACCGCCCACTGACGGCAACCGCCTCTTCGTACCGCATCGTTAAAAGCGCGCCCCTGGACAGCC
Source organism: Angelakisella sp. (assembly GCA_013316495.1). Lineage (GTDB taxonomy): Bacteria > Bacillota > Clostridia > Oscillospirales > Ruminococcaceae > Angelakisella. The sequence continues at coordinate 7,384 of WSMP01000041.1, read as the reverse complement.
TCCGGGAGCGCGCTTTGTTTGTATTTTTCTGGGAGCAGCTGCCCTTTTGATAACGAATCTACTCGCCAAACATACTTTTTTTATCGCCGCCATACACCAGCATCACAAGGCCCAGGCTGATATAAGCGGAGAGCACCGAGGTCCCCCCATAGGAGAGAAAGGGAAGGGTAACGCCGATGACCGGCAGCACCATCAGACACATGCCGATGTTGACGATAATTTGGAAGGCCAGCATGGCAAAGACGCCGGCGCAGATATATTTGCCGGTGTAGCTGCGGCTGGCGGCCCCGGTCCAAAGGATACGCCCACAGAGGATGGAAAGGACAAGCACCACCGCAGCGCATCCTAAAAAGCCCAGGGACTCCCCGATGAAGGTGAAGATAAAATCGTTGTACATCTCCGGGACATAGTTGTGGTTATCGGCAAAAAGGCCGATGCCAAAGATTTGGCCAGAGCCAAGGGAATCCAGCCCCGCCAGCTGCTGAAAGGCCACCGCCTCAAAGTCCTGGGAGTTTTGGGGGGAGAAGATACTGAGGATGCGCTCCCGCTGGAAATAGGAGAGGAACCGAAACCACACCACCGGGGCCAGCACCGCCGCCCCTCCCACGGCTCCCAGGATGAATTTGCGGGAAAGACCCGCCACAAAGAGCATAACCACCGCAATGGCGGCCATCACCAGGGCCACGCCGGTATCCCGCTGGAGCAGCACCACCCCCACCCCGATGCCGGCATTGATGAGAACCGGTATCAGTACCCTGGGGTGGTTCAAATCCTCCCGCACCTTTGCCAAATGCCAGGCGAAGGTGAGGATAAAAGCAATCTTCCATATCTCGCTGGGCTGCACCGAGGTAACCCCCAAATCCAGCCAGCTGCGGTTGTCCGAGCCGGGGCGTGTATCCCCAAAAAAAGCGGTCCAAAGCATAGCCAGGGCGACAAGGGGATAGTAAAAGCGCCACAGCCCCGCCAGGCTCTCATAATCAAAAAAGCTGACCATAATGACGATGGCGCAAAGCCCCAGCCCGGTGGCTAGGGCCTGGATCTGGTAGGGCCTGTCCTTGCAGTATCCCGCCAGGTAGGTTGCATAGATGCACAGGACACTGAGGCCGGAAAGCCCCAGGGCCAGGCAGAGATTCAGCCAGTCCGCCCGCCGCCGGAACCGTCCCCACCGGCCAGAAAGCCACTCCTTCATACCTTTCCCCCTTTCCGCTTGAAGATCGAAATCTGTTTTTTATAGTCTACCACAATTTTTCCGATTTTCATAGAGGGGAAAGAAAAGGAGTGTCCGGCCGGGTTGTTTATGCCAATCTGGGGCGTTGCCCCAATCCCCACTTCTTTTTCTTTTCACGAGAAAAGAAAAAGAAGCAAAAAGAAAAGCGGCATAAGCTATCAAGATATGGGTGCAGAATCTAAGGCTCCAAGCACTCGCTTACGCCGTCACTCTGCCGCCCGCAGGCCCAGCAGGCGCTCCTCGGCGCCGGGGTTCCACTGGTCATAGGACTGGATTTTCCGCTCCAGGTACTCCAGGGTACGCAACTGCTCATCTACCCGCCCCTGGAGCAGCTCCTTCTGCTCCACCAGGATTTGGCGGCGGGCCTCCCGCGTGCTGTCCCCCTGCTGGAACAGGGTGACATAATCAATAAGCGCTTCCACCGGGATACCGGCGGCCCGCATACACTTGATGAAGCTCACCCATTGGCAGTCCCCCTCGGTGTAGTCCCGAAACCCGCTTTTGGCCCGGTTCACCGGGGGCAGCAGCCCGATGCGCTCATAGTAGCGCAGGGTGTCCACCGGGATTTCATACCTTCTGCTCACCTCTGCGATGGTCATAGAAAAAACCTCCCTGTTGGCGTTTTTTCTTATTCTACACCCTGGAGCAGGCTCCAAGTCAAGAGGCGGGCCGCTTTTGGGAGCGTCCAAACCACGCAGCTTTTTCCTGCTGAATTCGCTGTGTTATGAAAATCTTTTGCCATTCTTCTTTTTGCTTCTTTTTCTTCTTTTGCAAGAAGAAAAAGAAGGCAGGGTGGGCGGCAGCCCAGATTGGCAGAAAAAGCGTGTTTGGGCCACTCCCGCCGCTTTTACTGCCCCTGCCCCGGCTTATCCGGCAGAAAGATGGCGCAAAACAGATAGGCCCAAAAGCCGATGGAGTAGCAGAGGGTGCCCGCCGCCCAAAGGATGCGCACCAGGGTCACATCCATATTCAAATATTCCGCAACACCCGCACAGACCCCGCAGATTTTGCGGTCCTCCTGAATGCGGTACAGTTTTTTCGGTTCCATAGCGATTCCTCCTTGTATCTGTAACAAACTACCACCGGGCTGGCATCACGCTTGTGGCAAACGGCATCAGCGAGAGTTTTGCCAGCTTGAAGCACTGCATCCCAAAGGGGATACCCACAATGGTGACGCAAAAGACGCATCCGGTGGCGATGGCCTGGAAGGCCAGGGGCAGGCCGCTTACCGCCAGCCAAAGGAGGTTCAGGAAGAAGGAGCCCAGCCCCCCGCCATAAACCACCTCCTTGCCAAAGGGGAAGAAGGCCAGCCCCGCCAGCTTAAAGCACTGCATACCGATGGGGATGCCCACAATGGTGACGCACCACAGCAGCCCCGCCAGCACCCACCCCAGGCCCATCCACAGCCCGCCGAAAAGAAACCAGATGAGATTGCCCAAAAGCGACATCACAGCGCCTCCTTATTTTACAAACTGGATATCCACCGAGCCCATGCCGCAGTCGATGTAGAAGAAGTTGGGGGCCTCCGTGTTCCAGGAGCGGCTCCCGCCCAGCCCCCCAATCTCGGCGATCTCCCAGGGGCCGGGGGTCGAATTGCTGTCTGTATCCAGCTCCTTCCCGGCGATGGTCACCGATCCCATCCCCACCGTGGCGGTGTACCCATAGTCCGCTGGTTCCCCCTTCAGGGCAAGGATGGCGCTGCCCATGCCGCAGTTGATGCTTCCCCGGCCGGTGATGCTGCCGGAAAGCTCCAGGGAGCCCATGCCAATCTCCAGCGCGCAGTCCCCGGAGGAAAAGTTCTTGACAACCAGGTCCCCCATTCCTACCAGGATGGAGGACTGCTGGGCGGCCAGGTCCCGCACCTCCATGGTGCCCATGGCGTTGTCCAGCTCCAGCTCCTCTGCTACAAAGCCCTTGGGAATGGTGATGGTGATGTTCGGGGCGCGGTCACCACCCATACGTCCCACATTTTTGACGTCGCATTCAATCTCCCAGGTGTCCCCGTTGACCTCGGTGCGGAAGCGCTTGGCGTTGATCTTCTCCGCCCGCACCCAGAAGGCCTCCCCTTCCCGGATGGTAACATTGGCGCAGGAAAGGTCAAAGTCCAGCCTGCGAATCTGGGCCTTTTCTCCGGTGTAGGTGTAGTTCATCTCCACCGTATCCCGGCCGTAAAGGGGATTGCCCCAGCGCAGAATACCAAACCGCCCGCTGCCCACCAGGGGAAGCTCCACCCCCTGGCTGTATTCGTACAGTCCCCCCGGACGTCCCCCCAGGAGAAAGCCCATAGCCCCCAGCAGCAGCCCCAGGGAGAGAAAGGCCACCGCGGCCCCGCAAATTATTTTATAAAAACTGCGCATCATTCGTTACCTCCGTTTCACTTTTGGAAGGGCCTGCGGCAAAGGTCCACCAGCCACCGGAACACCGGGGGCAGAACATTCACCGCCAGCCAGACGCAAAGGGCAAAAATCAGCAGTCCGCCCCCGGTGGCCATCAAGCCGCCCCCCAGGGCCAGCAGGCGCAGGCCGGGGGTCAGGGCCAGGGTGGTGATGCCTCCCCATGCGCAAACCACCCCCGCCCCCACCAGGGAGACGATCAGCGCCACCACCGCCGCCACAACGCCGATGACAGCCCCTACCAGGCCAATAAAGACCCCCAGGGCGGCAATGAGCAGCACCAGCCACAGGGGCGAGCCCAGAATCAGCAGCATCACAACCAGCACCGTGCCGCAGCCGGAGCGCTTTTGGTAGACGGCGGGCTGGGGACCGTAACCCCGCTGGACGTAGGTCTCCGGGTTGGTGGTATAGGTCTGGGGGCCCTGCCCCGGCCGGTACTGGGGACCGGGACGGTAAGCGTAGGAGCCGCTGGGGTTGTAGCCAGGGTTGCGCTGGGCAAAGTCCTCCTGGATGGTGCGGGCCACCTCCTCCGGGCTGCCCAGATCCCGCAGCAGCGCCTCCCAGTTTTCCTCCCCCGCGTCGGCGAAGTATTCATCATAGAACTTCAAGGCGCAGAGGCGCTCCTCCGGCGGCAGGGAAACAAGCTGCTGCGCCAGCCGGTACATAAATTCCTGTTTTGTCATCATACTTTCCCTCCATTGCTGCTGGCGCCGCTGTAAAAGATGGCGTCCAGCCTGCCCTTGTACCGCTCCCATTCCCCCAGGGCCTCCGCAAGCTGGGCCTGCCCCTGCTGGGTGATTCGGTAATACCGCCGGTTCCTGCCGGCAAACTCCTGGTCGTACACATCCAAACACCCATCCTTTTGCAGCCGCCGCAGCACCGGGTAAAGGGTGGATTCGGAGATTTCCATCACGGCCCGGATATCCTGGGTGATTTTGTAGCCATAGGTGCCGTCCCTTGCCACCACCGAAAGGACAATGGCATCCATCAGGGCGGCGCTGGGGGTAATCGTCATGGCTCTCGCACTCCTTTCATCCGTCTATAATATTGTTGCTGTAACGATATTATATATCGTATAATATTATATGTCAATAGGTTCTGCAAAAATATAAGGCCCCGCCGAAGCGGAGCCTTGAAAACTGTATTACCGTTCCTTCCCCAGGAAGAAAAGGGCTACCACGCCGGGGCCGGTATGAGCGCCAATCACCGGGCCTACGTAGCTGATGATAACCTTCTTTACCCCCAGGCGCTGTTTGAGCATCTGCTCCACCGCCTTGGCGTCCTCCAGGCAGTCCCCATGGCTGATGAACGCCACCTGCCCCTGGGGCTCCACCGCCAGCTCCGCCATTTTATCCACCAGGGCGGTAAGGGAGGCCCGGCGGCCCCGCGCCTTCCCCATGTTGATGAGATGACCCTCGTTATCGATGTGCAGCACCGGCTTGATGCCCAAAGCGGTGCCCACCAGGGCGGTGGCGGCGTTGAGGCGGCCGCCCCGCTTCAGGTACATCAGGTCGTCCACGGTAAACCAGTGGCAAAGGTGGTATTTCTCCTTTTCCACCCAGTCCCGCACCTCCTGGAGGCTCTTGCCCTCCCCCCGCTGCCGGGCGGCCAGGTAGACCAGCAGGCCCTGGCCCATGGAGGCGCAGAGGGTATCCACCGGAAGAATCTTCCGCTGGGGATACTTCTGGGAAAGCTCCTCCGCCGCCAGAAGGGAGACCTGGTAGGTGCTGCTGAGGCCGGAGGAAAAGACCAGCAGCAGGATGTCCTTGCCCGCCTGGAGGATGGGCTCCATAATGGAAAGGTAGCCCTCCAGGTTGGCGGCGGCGGTCACCGCCACCTCCCCCTGGCGAATGCGGCCGTAAAATTCCGAAAAACCAATCTCCCGCCCGTCCAGGTAGTTGGCGTATTCCTTTCCCCCCAGGGTGAGGGTGAGGGGCAGGACGGCAAGCTCCAGCTCCTGGGCAAGCTCCGCCGGCAAATCGCAGGAGGAATCGGTGACGATGACATAGTTCTGTTCCATGGTGACACTCCTTAATATAACCTGTGACACAGGCGGGGAGGAAAAACCCGCCAATTTTGATTTTTTATAGTATACCATAAGGCGGGCAATTTTTTCAAACCTTTGGGCACAGGAGATGCAATAAAATTTAATTTTTTTGGCACGAATAAATGACGTGTTTTTATCGTTATATTAGATGTTCCTTTGTCCTCTTTTTTGGCAGGGTGAAAAAATCAGGAATTCTTCAGGATTTTTAAGGGAAAAACGGTTGCGGCCTTCTCCAATTTGTAGTATAGTAGTATATTGTATATACATATAGTATTAGACAGGCTTTTTGCCTGGACAGAATGGACGGTGGGAAAGAAGTTGGCATCAATCATTAAGACGGTGGACCTAAGAAAGGCCTACCGGGTGGGTCCGGAGGTGGTGGTGGCCCTGGACTGCATCAATCTGGAGATTGCGGAGGGACAAGTCTGCTGCATTCTGGGCACCTCCGGCTCCGGCAAATCCACCCTTTTGAACCAGCTGGCGGGGCTGGAAAAGCCCACCAGGGGAAATGTGTATATTCTGGGAAAGAATATCTCCAAGATGACCGAAAAGCAGCTGGCCCATTTCCGGCAAAAGAGCATCGGCTTTGTGTTCCAGTCCTACAACCTCCTGCCGGGGATGAGCGCCATCGAAAATGTGGCCATGCCCCTCACCTTCCGGGGGGTATCCAAGCGCAAGCGCACCGCCATCGCCAAGGAAATGCTAAAGGCGGTGGGGCTGGAGAGCCGGATGAAGCACACCCCGGCGGAGATGTCCGGCGGCCAGCAGCAGCGCGTGGGCATCGCCAGGGCCTTTGCGGCCCGGCCCAAGGTGGTCTTTGCCGACGAGCCCACCGGCAACCTGGACACCAAGACCACCAGGGAGATTATGGAGCTGTTTTTAAACTTCTCCCGCCAGCAGAAAATCACCATTGTGCTGGTGACCCACGACCGGAATCTGGCCAACTACGCCGACCGCATCGTCACCATTATGGACGGGCGGGTGGTGAAGGACGCCGTCAACCAGTCCCTCTTTGATGTGGAGAAGGAAGAGGCCGCCCGGAAGGCCGCCTGGGAAAACGACCAGCTCCCGCCCCAGGAACCGGCCCCAGGGGAGCCACCGGCGGAGGAGCAGAAAGCCGCAAACGAAGGAACCGAGCCTTCCGCCGTTCCAGAGGTGAACACCGCCTTTGGCGAGGGACAGGAGAACGAGAAACAAACACCAGCAGCATTGGAGGAGAAGTAAGTGAAAACAAAGGTTATCAAACGGGTCATCGCCTTCGCCCTAGCCACTCTCATCATCCTGGGAACCCTGGGGTACTTTTTCAGTATGGTAGCGTGGGCGGCGACTACGACCACCGGCATTACAAATATTACCTATGAGTTGAGCGCAAAACCCCTAAAAGAAGGCAACAAAGCAACCGTAACTGTTAAATTCGAAGCTGATAATTCTCTCCATGCAAAGTTAAATGCAACGGGCAATCAGGTATCCTTGTCCGGTTCTTTTGACACATCGGAAAACGATGCAAAGGGAAAATGTACTCTTTCGGGAAAAGATGGTAACTACACAGTTGTACAAGAGAATGCAAAGTATACCGGGACAGGAAAAGAAATTGCAATCCAGATAAAAGACAAAAGTGGAACGGACATTGCAACAATTTCAAAAGAGATGTCCAGTAGTGATGTTACAGAAAATACAAGTAACCCTGGCGGTGACGGTGCCGCCGTAGCTGTAGTT
>WSMP01000040.1:4340-11951 GCA_013316495.1 Angelakisella sp. | reverse complement strand
GGCGAGACTCCGGGGGCACCCCGGAGGGCGTGACACCGGCGGCACGCCGGGGGGCATGCCGGAAAGAAAAGCGGCTGTTTGTTCGTTCTCCACACTTTCCACCGAGTTTTCAACATTGAACTGCCCATTTTCCACGGTGCGGTTTATATTTTTCCTTTCTTCAAAAGTTTTAACATTTCCTTCTGTGTCCCCTTAACAGGGGCTTGTCCCCGTTTTTCCCCGGAATTTCTAGGTCTCCGGACTTTTCCACCATTCCAACCACCCCTACGGCTACGACTATTTTTAAATTTCTTTCTATCTAAGAGAGAGGGCCAATAGGCTGCGATTCCCTCCCTGCCCCCAAAATTTTTCCACCCCGGAAAGGACGGTCTTCACCATGAAATTTACCTGTTCCACCTCCCAGCTGAGCCAGGCCATCGCAAACGTCTCCCTGGCCGTCTCCCCAAAGTCCACCCTTCCCGCCCTGGAAGGTATCCTGGTCACTGCCAAAAAGGACACCCTCACCCTTATTGGCTATAACCTGGAGTTGGGCATCACCTCCAATCTTCCCGCTAAAACTATCGAGGAGGGGGAGGTGGTGATTCCCGCTAAGCTCTTTTCCGAAATCGTCCGCAAAACCGCCAGTGACGAGATCCAGCTAAGCTGCGACCAGCGGTTTTTAGTGGAGATTAAGGGGGGCGTCTCGGAATTCACCATCCTGGGGATGGCTCCATTGGAATTTCCGGAGCTGCCCTCCCTGGGGGAGGGGGAATCGGTGCTTCTGCCCCAAAATAAATTACGCTCCATGGTGGACCAGACCCTCTTTGCCGTGGCCCAGAACGACGCCAAACCGGTGCATACCGGCTGCCTCTTTCTTTTGGAGGAAAGCCAGGCCACTGTGGTGGCGGTGGATGGGTTCCGCCTGGCCCTGCGGCGGGAGCCAGCCCAGGTCCCCCAGACCATGCGGTTCGTGGTGCCGGGAAAGAGCCTCAATGAGCTTTTAAAGCTGCTGGGGGACGACGACGCCCAGGTGGAGCTGCAGGTCTCCAAAAAGCACATCCTCTTTACTATTGGAGAAACCAGCATTATCTCCCGCCTTTTGGAAGGGGAGTTCCTGGATTACAACACGGCCATTCCCAAGGAGTGCTCCACCACCGTCAAGGTCTCCACCAGGGGCCTTATCTCCTCCATCGAGCGGACCTCTCTTCTCATCTCCGACCGCCTGAAAAGTCCCTTGCGGGTGGTCTTCGACGATGGGCTGGTGCGGATGTCCTGCTCCACCACCATCGGTAAGGCCTACGACGAATGCGCGTGTCAGTCCCAGGGTCCCCAGGTGGAGATGGGCTTTAATAACCGCTATTTAATGGACGCCCTGAAGAACAGCGAGGCGGACATGGTGAAGCTGGAAATCAGCGGCCCTCTTTCTCCAATGAAGGTGCTGCCCCTGGAGGGGGATAGCTTCCTCTTTTTGGTGCTGCCCATGAAGCTGAAGACGGAATGAGAGGGGAGGAGCTAAATGAAAACCGAGGAAGTGTCCATTGCCACCCCCTTTATTAAGCTGGATAGCTTTTTGAAGTTTGCCGGGGCCGCCGAAACAGGGGGCCAGGCCAAGGAGCTGGTCCAGGAGGGAAAGGTGCTGGTGAACGGCGAGCCCTGCACCATGCGGGGGAAGAAGCTGCGTCCGGGGGACCGGGTGGTTTCCGGCGAAAGGGAATACCTGGTTACAGAGGGATAAACCACCCTTTTACAGCTTCTCCCTTTTTTGCCAACCGCATATCTATCTATGATTTATGCCGCTTTTCTTTTTGCTTCTTTTTCTTTTCCCGCGAAAAGAAAAAGAAGAGAAACAAAGCACAGAAGGGAAAGGACGGATAGGGTTTGGTTATAAGGGAGCTGTCTATCCGGGACTTTCGGAATATCGAGAGGCTGGAGCTGGAGCCGGGGGACGGGGTCAACGTCATCTACGGGGACAACGCCCAGGGGAAGACCAACCTGGTGGAGGCCCTCTATCTTTTGACGGGGCAGAAGAGCTTCCGGCAGACCAAGGAGAGCGACTTTGTCCGCTTTGGCCAAAAGAGGGGGGAGATTACCGCCCGCTTCTTTGGGGGCGGGCGGGAGCAGGAGGCCCGGCTTATTTTAGAAGGGGGGAAACGGGCCGCCGCCCTCAATGACCTGCCGGTAAACATAGGGGAACTAACCGGCCGCTTTTTTGCGGTGGTCTTTTCCCCTTCGGAGCTTTCCCTCATCCAGGACGGACCCAGCCAGCGGCGGGCTTTTCTGGATGGGGCCATCACCCAAGTGATGCCCCGGTATCAAAAGACCATGAGCGACCTTTCCAGGGTGCTCTTCCAGCGCAACAGCCTTTTATACGATTTATCCCGCCATCCGGGAATGGACGAGGGCCTTTTAGAGGTGTGGGACAGGAGCTTTGCGAAGCTCTCCTATTCCATTGTAAACGCCCGGTGCCGGTATCTCTGCCGGCTGGCCCCCTTCGGGGAGGAGATTTACCGGAACATCTCCGGGGGGAAAGAGGCCTTCACCATGGCCTACCAGTGCTCTGTCCCCGGCGATTGGGGACAGCTGGGGGAGCAGGAAGGGGAGGAATTGATCCTTCAGGCGCTGGAAAAGGCCCGGCGGGAGGACCTGAAAAACGGCTACACCACGTTGGGTCCTCACCGGGACGACATCGACCTGCGGGTAAATGGCATTTCCGCCAGGGCCTACGGGAGCCAGGGGCAGCAAAGGAGCTGCGCCCTTACCCTGAAGCTGGCGGAATGCCAGGTGATACAGCAGGTGGCGGGGGAGCAGCCGGTGATTCTTTTGGACGACGTCCTCAGCGAGCTGGATAAGACCCGTCGGGACTACTTTCTTTCCGGCCTGGCGCCGGGACAGCTGTTTATCACCTGCTGCGACCGGGCGGGATTTTCTTCCATCCAAAACGGGATTACCTGGCGGATACAGGGAGGGGAGCTGGCGGCGCGCCGCCGCATCCTCCCCAGAAGAAGGAAAGGAAAGGGGTGAAGAGATGTACCTCCATCTGGGACAGGACACCTTGGTGCGGACCAGCGAGGTCATCGGCATCTTTGATATGGACAACACCACCATCTCCCGGCATACCAGGGAATTTTTGGCCGGGGCGGAAAAGAGGGGGCGGGTGGTAAGCGTCACCGCCGACCTGCCAAAGACCTTTGTGGTCTGCGGCCGGGGCAAGGGGGACTTCACCGTCTACCTAAGCCAGATTTCTTCTGCCACCCTGCGCAAGCGAACAGGGTATATCGAGAATATCTCCAATCTGTAGGGTTCTTCTTTTTCTTCTTACGAAAGGAAGAAAAAGAAGCAAAAAGAAGAACGGCATGGGGTCATTGAAAGAAGGGTATAGAATTACAAATGGATAAAATCATGGAACAGTATGGCGAAAACGAGATACAGGTATTGGAAGGGCTGGAAGCGGTGCGGAAGCGGCCGGGCATGTACATCGGCTCTACCAGCTCCAAGGGCCTCCATCACCTGGTCTATGAAATTGTAGATAACTCCATTGATGAATCCTTGGCGGGGTACTGCACCCATGTTGAGGTGGATATCCTCCCTGGGGACATCATCCGGGTTACCGATAACGGCCGGGGTATCCCGGTGGGTATCCAGCAGCAAACAGGGCTGCCGGCGGTGACGGTGGTCTTTACCGTCCTCCATGCCGGCGGCAAGTTCGGCGGCGGCGGCTACAAGGTTTCCGGCGGTCTCCATGGCGTGGGCGCCAGCGTGGTGAACGCCCTTTCCGAATGGCTGGAGGTGGAGGTGCGAAACAACGGCCATCTCTACCGCCAGCGGTTTGAGCGGGGCAATACAGTAACCGGCCTGGAGCAGGTGGGGGACACCACAGAGACCGGGACAATGGTCACCTTCAAGCCGGACCCGGAGATGTTCGAGGATCTCCACTACGATTATGAGACCCTCCACACCCGCCTGCGGGAGGAAGCCTTCCTCAACGGCGGCACCCGCATCACTCTTACCGACCTGCGGGGGGCGGAGCCGGTGCGGGATTCCATGTGCTACGAAGGGGGTATCTCCTCCTTTGTGGAGTGGATTCACAGCCGCAAGGGGGCGGAGCTGCTCCATCCGGAAATCATCTATATCTCCGCCCAGGGGGAAGAAAACACCGCCGAGGTGGCGATGCAGTACAACGACAGCTACAGCGAGCTGATTCTTTCCTTCGCCAACAACGTAAACACCGGGGATGGGGGCACCCACGAGGAAGGCTTTAAAATGGCCCTCACCAAGGTCATCAACGATTACGGCCGCCGTCTCAATATCCTCAAGGAGGGGGAAAAGCTCTCCGGGGACGACGTCCGGGAGGGCCTCACCGCCGTCATCAGTGTCAAGCTTACCGACGCCCAGTTTGAAAGCCAGACCAAGGCGAAGCTGAACAACAGCGAGATACGCTCCCTGGTGGCGGGGATGGTCACCGAAAAGCTCAGCACCTTCTTTGAAGAAAACCCCAGCGTGGCCCGAACCATCATTGATAAATCCATGACCGCCAGCCGGGCCAGGGAGGCCGCCCGGAAGGCCAGGGAACTGACCCGGAGAAAATCCGCCCTGGAAAGCGCCTCCCTGCCGGGAAAGCTGGCCGACTGCTCCGAGCGGGACAACATCCGCACTGAGCTGTATATCGTTGAGGGAGATTCCGCCGGCGGCTCTGCCAAGGACGGGCGGGACAGGCGGTTCCAGGCCATTCTTCCCCTGTGGGGCAAGATGCTCAATGTGGAGAAGGCCCGGCTGGATAAGGTATATGGGAACGAAAAATTACTGCCTGTAATAACGGCGGTGGGCTGCGGCGTGGGTCCGGACCTGGATCCGGAAAAAATACGGTACAACAAAATTGTCATCATGGCGGACGCCGACGTGGACGGCAGCCATATCCGCACCCTGCTTCTTACCTTCTTCTTCCGGTATATGCGGCCCCTTATCGAGCTGGGGCATATCTACATCGCCCAGCCCCCTCTTTTTAAGCTCACCGGCGGCAAGCAGGTGCGGTACGCCTATTCCGACCCGGAGCGGGATAAGTACATCGCCGAACTGAACCCGGAGGGCACCGGCAAGGTGGAGATCCAGCGGTACAAGGGCCTGGGTGAAATGGACCCCCACCAGCTTTGGGAGACCACCCTGGACCCGGAAAACCGGGTGATGCTCCAGGTGACTATGGAGGACGCGGTGAAGGCGGACGAGACCTTCTCCATCCTTATGGGGGAGAAGGTCCAGCCCCGGAAGGAGTTCATCGAGCAAAACGCCCAGTATGTAAAGAATCTGGATATTTAAGCGTGATAATATGAAAAGGCATAAGGGAAAAAGGAAAAAGAGGGTTTCCCGGCCCCAGCTTTCCTCTTCCATTTTGAGTGTTACTCCTATGGTGGATGAAGCGCTTTTGGATGAGGCGACAGGGAGAAGGGCAAAAAAGCGCCAGCCCCCTGAAAAAGCCGCCGAACATTCCGCACCGCCGGAGAAAGGCAAAGCCCAGAAAAAGCTGAAAGAGATATGGAATTGGTTGTTTGAAACAGAAATTCATTCTCGTTGGGAATCAGGAGAAAGGATCTTGGTTCTGCTTATACCGGTTCTTGCGGCCCTGTTGGTGTCGGAGGTTTTAATCCCCAGACTATTTGCATTGCTGTTTGGATAGGAGAGCCGATGAAAAAAGATCAAGAAACCAGTCTGGAAAAGATTTTTCTCTGGCCCTTTCGCACTCCAAGCCGGAGTTTTGAGGAAATTAAGGTTCGAATCGTTGCAATTTTAATAGCCTTATTATGCCTAATTTTGGTGTTCGGTTCAATTAACGAACAGGTAGTTCGTTATTTTGTAGAAGCTGCAACAATGGGGAATTAACACTGCGTTTTGTTGACCCATCCGGCTTTTATTCAACACATATCTATCAATAAATTTTGTCGCTTTTCTTTTTGCTTCTTTTTCTTTTCTTGTGAAAAGAAAAAGAAGGCGGGACCGGGCGGCAGCCCGGAATTGGCAAAATAACTTGCCCAGGAGGGATTTACAAGCATGAGTGAAGAAATGAAAGAAAACCAGGCGGCGGCAGGGAGCGGCGGCGGGCGGCTGATTCGAGTGGACATCGACAGCGAGATGCGCTCCAGCTTTTTGGATTACTCCATGTCGGTGATTGTGGACCGCGCCCTTCCCGATGTGCGGGACGGCCTAAAACCGGTGCACCGGCGGATCCTTTATGCCGCCGGGGAGGCGGGCCTCACCCCGGATAAGCCCTACCGGAAGTCCGCCACCATCGTGGGCGATGTGCTGGGCTCCTACCATCCCCACGGTGACGCCAGCGTCTACGACGCCATGGTGCGGATGGCCCAGAGCTTTTCTCTGCGCTACCCCCTCATCGACGGTCACGGCAACTTCGGCTCGGTGGACGGGGACCCCCCGGCCGCCTACCGGTACACCGAGGCCCGGCTAAGCAAAATGTCCCTCTACATGCTCCAGGACATCGACAAGGACACGGTGGACTGGCGGGGGAACTTTGACGATTCCAAAAAGGAACCGGTGGTGCTTCCCAGCCGCTTCCCCTGCCTTTTGGCCAACGGCTCCACCGGCATTGCCGTGGGGATGGCCACCAACATCCCCCCCCACAACCTGCGGGAGGTTATTGACGCGGCGGCTTACCTCATCGACAACCCGGAGGCCACTCTGGATGAATTGATGGAATACATCAAGGGTCCGGATTTCCCCACCGGGGGCATTGTCATGGGCCGGTCCGGCATCCGGGCGGCCTACGCCACCGGCCGGGGGAAGGTGATCCTCCGCTCCCGGTGCGAGATTGAGGACTGGAAGAACGGCCGGGAGCGGATCATCGTCCACGAGATCCCCTACATGGTCAACAAGGCCCGGCTCATCACCAGCATCGCCGACCTGGTGAAGGAAAAACGGGTGGACCAGATCTCCGACCTGCGGGACGAATCGGACCGGGACGGCATGCGCATCGTCATCGAACTGAAGAAGGACGCCAACGCCCAGGTGGTGCTGAACCAGCTTTACAGCTACACCCAGCTTCAGGACACGGTGGGGGTTATTATGCTCTGCCTGGTGGACGGCATCCCCCGCGTCTTGACTTTAAAAGAGATGCTGGAGGAATACCTGAAGTTCCAGTTCCAGGTGGTGACCCGCCGCACCCAGTTTGACCTGAAGAAGGCCAGGGACCGGGAGCACATCCTGGAGGGCCTCAAGATGGTGTGCGACAACACCGACGAGGTTATCTCCATCATCCGCCATTCCAAGGACCGCTCCGACGCAAAGCAGAACCTTATAAACCGCTTTTCCATCACCGAGGTTCAGTCCGCCGCCATTGTGGCGATGCAGCTGGGGCAGCTTTCCGGTATGGAGCGGATCAAAATCGAGGAGGAGCTGGCGGCTATCCTGGAAAGGGTGAAGGAGCTCACCGATATCCTGGCGGACGAGAAAAAGGTCTACGCCATTGTAAAACAGGAGATGCAGGTGGTCCGGGACAAGTACGGGGACGAGCGCCGCACCGATATCCAGGCGGTCTCCGGGGAGATGGATATTGAGGACCTGATCCCAGAGGAGGACTGCGTCATCACCCTCACCCATTACGGGTATGTAAAGCGCCAGACCCTGGAC
>WSMP01000040.1:1290-4243 GCA_013316495.1 Angelakisella sp. | reverse complement strand
GAAGGACTGCGTCATCACCCTCACCCATTACGGGTATGTAAAGCGCCAGACCCTGGACAGCTACCACACCCAGCGCCGGGGGGGCCGGGGTATTTCCGGCATGACCCGGCGGGATGAGGACTTTGTGGAGCACCTCTTTGTCTGCTCCACCCACGATTACATCCTCTTCTTCACCAACCGGGGCCGGATGTACCGCCTGAAGGGGTACGAAATTGCCGAAAGCAGCCGGGCCGGGCGGGGGACCCACATTGTCAATCTGCTGCCTATCGAGAAGGAGGAGAAGATCACCGCCGCCATCCGTACCGGGGAGTTTGACGAGGACAGCTTCCTGGTGATGGTCACCCGGAAGGGCACCATCAAGCGCACCCTTCTTTCCGCTTATAAAAATATCCGCAAGGCGGGCCTCATCGCTATCAATCTGGAGGAAGGGGACGAGCTGGCCTGGGTGCAGGATACCACCGGCAGCGACGAGCTGATGGTAGCCACCGCCGCCGGGATGGTGATCCGCTTCCCGGAGACCGACCTGCGCCCCATGAGCCGGACAGCTATGGGGGTCCGGGCGGTGCGCCTGGAGGAGGAAGACCAGGTGGTGGGGATGGCGAAGGCCCAGGAGGATGGGCTGCTTCTCACCATCACCGAATCCGGCTTGGGCCGGCGGACCCCCATGAAGGACTACCGCCTCCAAAGCCGGGGAGGCAAGGGGGTGCGCAATTACCACACGGAGGGGAAGGACACCCGCATCGCCGCGGTGCGCCAGGCGGAGGACGGGGAGGACATTATCCTTATCTCCGACGACGGGGTGATTATCCGCATCCCGGCGGAGCAGATCAACATCCAGTCCCGGTATGCCGGAGGCGTTCGTGTGATGCGCATTGCCGAAGGCGGACGGGTGGTTTCGGTGGCCTCGGCGCCCAGGGCGGAGGAAGAGCCGGAGGAGACAGCCCCCCAGGAAGCCGCCGGAGAGCAGCAGGAAGCCGGGGGAGAAGAAGGATAAGTTTTTTATAAGAGGACGATTCCAAATCCTAAAACTAAGAGAGCAGTACATTTTCTAAAAAGAGGAGCATATCTATGGAGCTGGAGAAGATACGGGAGACCTTCCAGGCGGACCGCTTTGCCGCGGAGATGGGGGCGGAAATATTGGAGGCGGAGCCGGGGCGGGCCAGGTGCGCCCTCACCCTGGTCCCCGGCCACCGGAACGCCGCCGGCGGTGTGATGGGCGGAGTGATCTTCACCCTGGCGGATTTTGCCTTTGCGGTGGCGGCCAACTGCCAGCGGATGGAGACCGTCTCTCTCACCAGCCAAATCACCTACCTGAATCGGGCCAAAGGGGAGCGGCTCTTCGCCTCGGCTGCCTGTGTTAAAATGGGGAAGAACACCTGCTATTACACCATCGACGTCACCGACGACCTGGGAAACCAGGTGGCCCAGGTGACCACCACCGGTTTCCGGCGATAAAAGACTGGGAGAGAGGAGGAAGTCCTTGGCAAAAAACCACCTGCAAAACAGCATCGCCATTTTACTGGCTCTCTTTCTCTCCCTGCTGCCGGGCTGCGGCAAGGGGGAGAAGAACCTGAATATCCGCATGGACCTTCAGCAGGAGGTCACCAGCCTGGACCCCCAGTTTTCGACCTCCTGGGAAAGCCAGGTGGTGATGCTCAATCTCTTCGAGGGGCTGCTGATTCGGGGAGGAGACGGGGAGCTTTCCCCTGGGGCCGCCTCGGACTATACCGTCTCCAGCGATGGACTGACCTACACCTTCCACCTGCGCCGGGACGGGGTTTGGGACGACGGGGATCCAGCGGACGGGGTGGAGCCCACCCCGGTGACCGCCCAGGACTTTGTCTTTTCCTTTTGGCGTATTTTTGACCCCGAAGTGCCCAGCCCTTGGGCGGGGGACTTCCAGGCGATTCGCAATTCCCAGGAGGTGATGGCGGGGGAGCTGCCGAAAACCCAGCTGGGGGTTTGGGCCATTGGGGAATACACCCTTGTGATTCAGCTTTCGGAGCCCAGCCCCATTCTTCTGGAGCAGCTGGCGGGGCCGGGGGCTTTGCCCTGTAACGAAACCTTTTTTCGGGACACCCGCGCCCGGTACGGCCAGACCATGAGTTTAATTCTGGGAAACGGGCCTTTTTCCCTCTCCGATTGGAACAGCGAAGCAGTGGTGCTGGTTCCCAGCTCCCACTACACCGGTCCCCAGGAGGTTCTCTCTCCCTCGGTGGTGCTTTACACCGGCAGGGCCAAGCGGCAGGAGACCACCGACTGGCAGCTTTTCCTGGATGGAAAATCGGACTTTTGTACTGCGGCCGGCCAGGTGGAGGGGGAACAGAACTTTACCCTCCTCCCCGCCCAGGATACGGTGTGGGCTTTGGTTTTTCGGGAGGAGGAGGGAAGCCCCCTGGCGGATGTGGATATCCGCCGGGCCCTGGCTCTTTCTATTGACGGGGATTCCTTTGGGGAGCGGGTGCCGGAGCACTTTCAGCGAACCGATTCCCTGGTTCCCCATTCCGCCGCTTTGATGGGAAGGGAGTACCGGAGCCTGGCTTCCGCCCAGCCCATCCGTTACCAGCCGGAGGAGGCCAGGGCGGCTTTGGAGGCGGGGCTGGAGCGGTTGGAAATCACCTCCCTGCCGAAGACCACCCTCCTTTTGCCGGAGTCGGCGGAGCTGGGTCCCTTGGGGGGATACCTTCAAAAGCTATGGCAGCAGGAGCTGCGGCTTTTTATCAACCTGGAAATACTGCCGGACGAGGAGTTCCAGCAGCGGCTGGAAAAGGGAGATTTCCAGATGGCGATTACCGGCCTTGCCAGCGAAAATGGCACCCCCATGGGGGCCCTTAGCGTTTTTGCCGGGGGGAGCAGCCGGAATTTGGCCGGCTACAACAACGGGGAGTTCGATTTTCTGCTGGCCCAGTCCCAAACAGCCCCGGACACCCAAGCGGCGGCGGAGCTTTGCGCC
>WSMP01000040.1:0-1190 GCA_013316495.1 Angelakisella sp. | reverse complement strand
GCTGGCCCAGTCCCAAACAGCCCCGGACACCCAAGCGGCGGCGGAGCTTTGCGCCTAGTGCGAGGAGATGCTTCTAAGCCAGGGGGTGGCGGTTCCCCTCTTCACCCAGCAGGGGTATTACGCGGTGGCGGCAGGGGTATCCGGGCTGCATTGGCAGGGGGACCGAATCCTTTTTTCCGGGGTATCCCGAATCCTTTGAGTCCTGTTTAGAAAAGATGCCTCGGCGGCTTTTGGTACAGCTTCTTATTGTTTCCCATAACAAAGACCCTTGCTTGCCTTGATAAATTCAGTGGTTTTCCTATTTACAAACCGGAGCAAAAAGGTATATAATAAAAGGTACTAATCAAGTATGGGAGGCCTTTCAAGTGAAATTCTTTGGGAAGTTTGTTGGCGCTTTTCTTTTGATGGCAGCGACCGGGCTTCTTTCGGTAACTGCCATGGCGGTGGAGGCAGAGGCGGAAGCCGCCTTCACCCCCTGCACTCTGGACCATGTCCATTGCGAGGCAGATTGCACCCTGGACCATCAGCATTGCTTCTATACCGGATGCACCCTGGACCATGTCCATTGCCTGGCGGACTGCACCCTGGACCATCAGCATTGTGTCCACACCGGCTGCAATCTGGACCACAGCCATTGCCTGGAGGCAGACTGCACCCTGGACCATCAGCATTGCGCCCACACCGGGTGTAACCGGAATCACAGCCACTGCCTGGATGTGAACTGCACGGTGGACCATCAGCATTGTCTCCATAGCCCCTGCAATACAGCGGGCCAGGAAAATGTTTCCAGCGGCTGCCATACCAGCGGCCACCGGGTGAGCCACTGCGGCCGGCGGAATTATTCCTCCAGCAATTACACCTACGAGGGCAGAAGCTACGGTCACCACTATAGCCGGTATCACCACTAATCTTAAAAGAGCAACAAAAAGCCAAACCGCTGCGGTTCCTTTGGAATCGCAGCGGTTTTGTGCTATCCTGGACAAGGAGAACATAATATAAACTGGAGATGTTTCATGTGAAACATAGGGGTGCTGGTTGGGCGGGTTGAAGAGAAACCTTACTTGTGTGGGGGAAAACGGCTTTTTCCTTTGTTTTGTAAGCCCACCTTCTTTCAATTTTTACTATGTATTAAGAACTTTGGCCGTTCTTCTTTTTGCTTCTTTTTCTTCTTTCGTAAGAAGAAAAAGAAG
>WSMP01000039.1:9207-11988 GCA_013316495.1 Angelakisella sp. | reverse complement strand
GCAGTTGATTTTTAACGGCATTCTGGCCCGGTACGACCTGGCCCTGAAAATCAGCGCCAAGTACGGCTTCTGGGGCCTGGTGATTCTGGTTTGCTGGCAGCAGATTGGCTATATGATGATTATCTACATCGCCGGTCTCCAGGCCATTCCCGGCGACCTGAACGAGGCCGCCTCCATCGACGGGGCCAACGGCTGGCAGCGCCTTTGGAATGTCACCATCCCCAACATGATGCCCTCTATTACCATCTGCACCTTCCTCACCCTTACCAACGGCTTTAAGCTCTTTGACCAGAACCTTTCCCTCACCGCCGGCGAGCCCATGAAGCAGACCGAGATGCTGGCCCTGAATATCTTCAACACCTTCTATGGCCGGGTAGGCTGGCAGGGCGTGGGCCAGGCCAAAGCGGTGGTGTTCTTTATCCTGGTAGTGGGGCTGGGAATTCTCCAGCTTCAAATGACCCGCTCCAAGGAGGTGCAGCAGTGATGACCAAAAAGAAAAAGGGCCTTGTGGCTACCGCCATTTTCACCCTGGTGTCCATCCTTTATGTATCCCCCTTGTTCATCGTTTTGATGAACTCCTTTAAGAAGAAGGCCTTCATCAACCTGGAGCCCTTCAGTCTTCCCAGTGAGAAAACCTTCATCGGCCCGGAAAATTACCTGAACGCGGTAGATAAATACGGCTTTTTGCAGGCGGTGATTTGGACAGTGGTCATCACCGTGGGTTCGGTGCTGGTGATTCTCCTGTGCACCTCCATGTTTGCCTGGTATATCACCCGCGTCAAAAGCAGCACCACCAAGCTCCTTTACCTCCTCTGCGTCTTCTCTATGGTGGTGCCCTTCCAGATGGTGATGTTCACCCTTTCCCTGGTCACCGACCGGCTGCGCCTCAACACCCCCTGGGGCCTGGTGATTATCTACCTGGGCTTCGGCGCGGGGCTGGCGGTGTTCATGTTCTGCGGCTTCGTCAAGTCCATCCCCATCGAAATCGAGGAGGCCGCCATGATTGACGGCTGCTCCCCCCTGCGCACCTTCTTTTCGGTGGTGCTGCCCATTATGAAGCCCACCTATATCTCGGTAGGCATCCTGGAAACCATGTGGATCTGGAACGATTTCCTGCTGCCCTACCTCACCCTGGACCTCAATAAATACAGCACCATCTCCATCGTCATCCAACGGATGCAGGGCTCCTACGGCCGCGTGGATATGGGGGCCATTATGGCGGCCCTGGTGCTGGCGGTTATTCCCATTGTGGTCTTCTACCTCAGCTGCCAAAAGTATATCATCAAAGGGGTTGCAGCAGGGGCCGTAAAGGGATAAAATAAAAAGGTATTTTGCCGAAAGGGGGACGGATTGTGACCATCAAGGATATCGCCCGGCTTTCCGGGTGCGGGGTGGCGACCGTCTCCCGTGTCCTCAATAACCACCCGGACGTCAGCGGGGAGACCCGCCAGCGGGTGCTGGCGGTGGTGGAGGAAAACGGCTTCCAGCCCAACAACAACGCCAAGCGCCTAAAGCAGCAGGCGGGGAACAGCGTTCTCATCCTGGTGAAGGGCACCCAGAATATGCTCTTTGCCGGTCTGGTGGAGCGCCTCCAAGCCCTGCTGGGAGAAAATGACCAGGACGCCAGCGTCCACTACCTGGATGAGGATGGCGACGAGGTGGGCTATGCTCTGCGCCTCTGCCGGGAGCGCAAGCCGCCGGGCATTCTTTTCCTGGGAGGGGATTTGGACCGGTTCCGCCAGGGCTTTGGGGCCATTACCGTCCCCTGCGTCCTTCTCACCAACACCGCCCAGGGGCTGGGCTTTGGGAACCTTTCCTCCCTTACCACCGACGACCGGGCCGCTGCCGCCCAGGTGATCGGCTTCCTGGCGGAAAAGGGCCACCGGCACATCGGGGTGCTGGGGGGAAACTGGGCCTGCTCCCAAATCAGCTACCGCCGCCTTTTGGGCTGCCGGGAGCGCATGGAGCAGCTGGGCCTCCCCTTTGAGGAGACCCAGTGCGAGCCCTGCCGGTATTCCATGGCGGACGCCTATGAGGCCGCCCGCCGCCTCCTGGGCCGTTGCCCGGAGCTTACCGCCATCTTCGCTATGAGCGATGTAATGGCCACAGGGGCCATTCGGGCCATCCGGGACCTGGGCCGCCGGGTGCCGGAGGATGTATCGGTGGTGGGGTACGACGGTGTTCCCATCTCCGATTACCTGGTGCCCCGCCTGGCCACCGTCCGCCAGGATACCCAGCTGCTGGCCCAGCGGGGGGTGGAGCTTCTTTTGCGGAGCATCCGCCGCCCGGACAGCAGCCCCGTCCACGATGTGGTCTCCTTCCGGCTGATTCCGGGGGAGAGCGTCGCAGACCTTATTTAGAAGCCGTACCAATAGCCGCCGCAAGCACCTCGGCAGCAAATTTTCCGTCTGTTTTTGTCCCAAAAACTTGAAAGCCATAAAGGATTCTGCGCAGCAGACCTGCCCGAAGGGGCGCGAAGCGACCCGTTAGGGCTCGGCGTTTTTGGAACTTTTTCTTAGAACCTGTTCAGCTTTAAACCTACCCCTTGCCGCGGAGGAAAAGGGTTGCGCGCCCCCTGTCTCCCCGGTGATTTTCGGAAAAGAAAGGGAGTATGCGCCATGAGAAAAGCCGGCATCTTAATGCCTGTTTCCGCCCTGCCCTCCCCCTACGGCATCGGCACCCTGGGGGCCGCCGCCAGGGAGTTTGTGGACTTTTTGGAGGCGGGGGGCCAGTCCTGCTGGCAGCTTCTGCCGGTGGGTCCCACCAGCTATGGGGATTCCC
>WSMP01000039.1:0-9108 GCA_013316495.1 Angelakisella sp. | reverse complement strand
GGGCCAGTCCTGCTGGCAGCTTCTGCCGGTGGGTCCCACCAGCTATGGGGATTCCCCCTACCAGTCCTTCTCCTCCTACGCAGGGAATCCCTATTTCATTGACCTGGATGAGCTGGCGCTGGAGGGGCTTCTTCTGCCGGAGGAGTACCAGGGCATCCAGTGGGGAGAGGATCCCGAAAGGGTGGACTACGGCCTGCTGTACCAGGAGCGGTTCCCAGTCCTGCGGACTGCGGTGGGCCGCCTTTTGGCAGAGAAGCGCCCGGATTACGAGAGCTTCTGCCAGGAGCAGGCGCAATGGCTCCCCGATTACGCCCTCTTTATGGCCTTAAAGAACAGCCACGGGGGGGCCTCCTGGGAGCAGTGGCCGGATGGGGAGCGGCTGCGGGAGCCTGCCGCTTTGGAGAAGGCCCGCAAGGAGCTGGCCCCGGAGCTGGACTTCTGGCAGGGGGTGCAGTACCTCTTCTTCCGCCAGTGGCACGCCCTGAAGCGGTACGCCAACCGCAAGGGCATCGCCATTATTGGGGACCTGCCCATCTATGTAGCCAACGACAGCGTGGACGTCTGGGCCAGCCCGGAGCAGTTCCAGCTGGACGAGAACCGCCGCCCCACCGAGGTCTCCGGCTGCCCGCCTGACGGCTTCGCCCCCGATGGGCAGCTGTGGGGGAATCACCTCTTTGACTGGGAGGGGATGAAGAAGGACGGCTACCGCTGGTGGATTCGCCGTATCGCCCACCAGTTCCAGCTCTACGACACGCTGCGCATCGACCACTTCCGGGGGTTCGATGAGTATTACGCCATCCCTGCCGGGGACGAAACGGCCCGTAACGGCCGCTGGCGCCCCGGACCGGGGGTGGAGTTCTTCCAGACCATGGAAAAGGCCCTGGGAGCCAGGGACATCATTGCGGAGGACCTGGGCTTCCTCACCGACACGGTGCGGCAGCTGCTGCGGGAAACCGGCTATCCGGGGATGAAGGTGCTGGAGTTCGCCTTTGACAGCCGGGACACCGGCAGCGATTACCTCCCCCACTGCTACAGTCCCCACTGCGTGGTCTATGCCGGCACCCATGATAACGACACCATCCAGGGGTGGATAGCCTCCGCCCCGGAAAAGGATGTGGAGTATGCCAAGGAGTACCTGCGCCTCACCGAGGCCGAGGGCTGGCACTGGGGGATGATGCGCTCCGCCTGGGCCTCTGCCGCCAACCTGGCGGTGATGCAGTTCCAGGACCTGCTGGGCCTGGGGAGCGAGGCGCGGATGAACATCCCCTCCACCACCGGGGAAAACTGGAAGTGGCGCACCCTGCCAGGAAGCTATTCCAAGGCGCTGGCAAAGCGCCTCCACCACGAGACGCGGGTTTACCAGCGTCTGGCCCCCCGGCCTGTTCAGCCGCAGCCAGAGGAACGATGAGAAGTCAATGAATCCATGCCCTGTCCCTGCCTTGCGGGGGCGGGGCCCTTCTTTTTAAGCGGGGAAAGATGGATTCTACCGCCAGTCGGTTGTTTTTTTCGGAAGGATGCTCTATGATGAAGGACAAAGGAGCGTGAGGGCAGATGAATGAATTTGAAATGGATAAGGAACGGTTCGGGGCGTTTGTAGCGGGGGAGAGGCGGCGGCTGGGCGTCACCCAAAGGGAGCTGGCCCAGCGGCTCTTTATCTCGGACAAGGCGGTGAGCAAGTGGGAACGGGGCCTCAGCCTGCCGGATGTCTCGCTGCTCATCCCCCTGGCGGAGCTTTTGGGGGTGACGGTGACCGAGCTGCTGGAGGGCCGCCGCCTGGAGCGAAGCGGGGAGATGGAGGTGGAGCAGGTGGAGCGCCTGGTGAAGCGAACCCTGACCATGGCGGAAGGAACGCCAGCAGAGGCCAGGGAAAACCGCCGGCGCAGGGGAGTGGTCTGGCTGGGATGCACAGCCTGGGCGGCGCTGGAGCTTTTGGGCTTTTTTCTGCTGGGCAGCAGTCCCAGCGGCGGGGAATGGACCCTCCTTGGCCTCTCCTTTTTCTTCGGCTGCTGGGCCTGGCTGTGGGCGCGGGAGCGTCTGCCCGCCTTCTACGACGAAAATCCCATCAGCTTTTACACCGATGGGATTTTAGAGCTGAGTATGCCAGGGCTTACCTTCAACAACAGCAACTGGCCCCGGATTCTTTGGGGGCTTCGGGTTTGGAGTATGGCGGGGATGCTTCTGCTCCCGCTGCTATCTGCTGCCGGACAGTGGCTGCTGGCGGAAAGCTGGTATGGGGCCGGGCAGTTTGTCCTCCTGCTTCTCTACCTGGGCAGTTTGTTTTTGCCGGTGTATGGATTAGGGAAGCGGTATGAGAAACCGCAGCCTTCAAAGTAATAGGCGGGCGGGGAAGCATAAAAAGGGGCGGACAAGTAAAATGTCCGCCCCTTTTCCTGTGGTTAGAAACCGGGCCAATAGTTGCCGATGAAGTTGGCAGGGTTCATAATCACGCCGTTGATTCGTATCTCGAAGTGCAGATGATTGCCAGTGGCGTTGCCGGTACGTCCCACCAGGCCGATAAGGTCGCCTTGGCGCACATACTGGCCGTAGGTGACAAATACCGCGCTGCAATGGGCGTACTTGGTGCGGACGCCGTTGCCGTGGTCAATATCGATGCTCTTGCCAAAGGGCCAGATGGAGTAGTTGGTGGCGTAGATTACCTGGCCATCCTTGGCGGCCCGGACCTCGGTGCCCAGGGGAGCCGCGATGTCCATGCCGGTGTGTCCGTAATAGCCGTAGAGACCGGCGCTGACATAGCCGCCCTTTACCGGCCACATAAAGGATTCGCTGCTGTTGCCGCCGCTGGGCAGGTAGGTGAGGATGGGCATGGTGCCCACACGCACCTGGGCGTTTACCGGTTCCCGGAGCACCACCGGCTCGCCGATGCGGGTTTCCCCCACCTTTTCGCCGTCAATGTAGGTGACGTCCGCCGTCACCTCCTGCTCGCCGTTGATACCGGAGGAGAGGGTGACCGAGTAGCCCTTATAATACCGGCTGTCCTCGATGTTTGTGGTGCCGTAGGGGATGGTCTCGGTGTAAACCTCCCGGCGGGTGACCTGCACCCCCAGGTCCATGGTGACACGGGCGACGGTCAGCTGTTCCCCCTCTTCCAGGGAGATGGTGGCGGGATCCAGCTCGCCGCTTTCCTCGTCCACCTCGTGCTCCCGCTCCTGGAGCAGGGGATTGAGACTCAGCAGCTCCTCCATGGTGACGTTATATTCCGTCGCAATAGAGGGAAGGGTGTCCCCCTCCTCCACCTTGTGTTCCACCGTGCGGGTTTGGTCGGATTCCATCTCCTGGGTGATGCGGTAAAGAGGCAGCACCGAGCTGCTGGGGTAGATTCCCCGGCGGACGGCGACGCTTTTAATAAACTGCACCAGCTCGTGGTCGATGCCGGTGCGGTACTGCTCCAGCATACTGTCCAGATAGATGAGAAATTCGCTGCCGTTTTCCAGGGCTCCCAGAAAGGCGCCGCCGATGTATACCCCGTCCGCTTCCTCAACATCGGTTTGGGAAACGGTGATGATTCGGTTGGCCAGGGTCTCCGGGTCCACCATATCCTCCTTGTCCGCAATGACGATATGGAAGATGGGCTGGCTGTCCGGGGGCTGGTATTCGGCTCCCATCATACGCTCCAGCACCGTCTGCTGGGCCTCGTAGAAGACGTTTTCTTCGGCGATATACCCCAGGTTATGCCCTGCGTATTCCACCGAGAGGGCGTAGTTTATCCCCCGGAAGTAGGTGAGGGTGGCCGCCAGGATGGTGAGGCCCACAATGGGGGCCACAAAGTTTGCAATGTGGTTCAGAGGGCGGGAAAGGGAACGGAAGTAGTCCCACCAGTACCGGAACTTGGCCGCAAGGCTTCCCTTCCCCTTCTCCACGCCCCGTACCCTGCGGTACAGGCGGGCGGTGAGGCGGGCAATCTCCCGGTAGGGAAAAAGGGTGGTGTCCGAGATGTGGCGGCAGAAGCGCTGGAACCGGCGGTTCTGCTCCTCCAGCCACCGGGGGATCCGCTCCTTCAGCCAGGCGAAGAGCTTTTCCGCCTCCCGACGAAGAAGGTTCATATCCCGCATCAGCTGGATGCCGATATAATAAATCTCAATGTAAATCCATTCCAGGACGTTCGGCTCCCGGTCCCCCACAGCCTGTCCCGCATGGGAAAGGTCCCGCTGAACCTTCTCCTTGGGGGCCTTTTCTTTCTTGGCCTTGGCGGGTTTTACAGGCTTTTCCTTTTTGGCCTTGGCGGCCTTCTTCCAGAAGGGGGGCTTTGGCATCTCATCGGGATGGGGGGCAGGGGGTTCCTCCTCCGGTGGCGCTATAACAGCGGCGGCAGGCTCTTTTGGAGAAGGGGACTGCTGGGGAATGGGTTGAGGCTCCGCCGCCGTCTTTTGGGGCGCGCGCTTCTTTTTGGGGGCGCTCTCCCTTGGGGCGGCTGGCTCCGCCGGTTTTGTCTGCTGCTCCAGCTCCTCCAGCACCTGGGTGAGCTCGGCGCCGCTGCCCTCTGCCGGCGTCTCGGTTTGCGGGGTGTGGAGAATCTTTTGCCAGCGGCCCTCCTGAGGACGGGGAGCCGGCTTTAGCTCCTCCAAATCCACGGGAGCCTCCTCCAAAGGCTGCTCCCCTTCCTGGGCGGCAGCCTTTCCGCCTCTCTTCCGGGAGAATTTACCCGTTCCGGAGAGGTCGGAGATAAGGGTGGGGATGAGCTTTCGTTTCTCCCTGGGGGGCGGAGGGGGCTCCGGCTTGATGGTATCCTGGTAATGGGCCAGAAGAGCGTCGTAATCCAGCTCTCCTCCGTCCCCGGTCCAATCCGTTTTCTTTTCGGACATTCTGTTTCCGCCTCCTTTCGGCAATTCTATCCCAACCGGCAATTACAGACATTATAGTCCTTTCCGGCGAAAAATGCAAGAAATCCAGATCGTACCTATTTTACATCATCCAGGTGCGGATTTTGTTAAGGGACTGTTACAATTTTATTATCCGCCGCGGGGGAGGAAAAAGCATCCCGCCTCTTCCCAAATTTTCGAGTAAATTTTACAAAAAAATCTTTTGTATTTTCTGAAAAAATGTTATAATAGCTACAAGACGGCCGCTCGCTTCTTCTAGGAGCGCGCCCCAAAACAGAGCCTGCATCTCAGGTTTATATTTAAGGAGTGATTGGATGAAATACACACCTATTATGGAAAAGCTGGATCTCCCCGCCAAGGAAGAGCTGCTGCGGTGGGACCCCAAGGCCCTCATCCTTTCGGAGGAAAAGGCCTTCCGCCAGCGGGTTATCGAGGTGTTTTGGCGGGCGGAGGCGGATGAATCCCAGGTGATTCTCCTCAGCGGCCCCACCTCCTCCGGCAAGACCACCGCCTCCCGCATCCTGGCGGAGGGGCTGACCCGCAACGGCAACCGGGCGGTCCGCATCTCCCTGGACGATTTTTACAAGGACCGGGTGGACGCCCCCCTGTGGGAGGATGGACAGAAGAACTTTGAGACCATCGAGGGGCTGGATCTGGACACCCTGGGGGAGTGTATGGAGGACCTTATCACCAAGGGCCACACCAAGGTTCCCATCTTTGATTTTGCCACCGGCACTCGCTCCCCCCTCAGCCGGGACCTGACCTTTGACGAGCACACCTGCCTGATTTTCGAGGGGCTCCACGCCCTGAACCCCCGCCTGGCTCCGCTGGTGGAAAAGTTCCGCATTCTGCGCCTTTATATCAGCGTTCACAGCGACTATGTGGACGGGGAGGGCAAGGTGCTCCTCACCGCGCGGGAGCTGCGGCTGCTGCGCCGCCTGCTGCGGGACCGGGTGCGCCGCAACACTGGCGCTACCGAGACGCTGCGCCTTTGGGACTATGTGCTGCGGGGGGAAAACCTTTACATGCAGCCCTACCGTCCCCTGGCGGATATGCACGTCAACTCCGCCCACGGGTACGAGCCCTTCCTTTACAGCCGGGAGGGCGCCGCCATGCTTCGGGAGATTGAGGCAAGCGACCCCCACCGGGATACGGCGGAGCGTCTGCTGGCCGTTTTGGATGGGCTTCCCCACCTGGACTGGGACCTGGTTCCCAGAACCTCTCTCATTCAGGAATTTATTGACAGAAAGTAGGTACGAACCATGAAGCTGCATTTTTTTGGCGCGGATAAGGAAGTCACCGGCTCCTGCCACCAGCTGGAGGTGGGGGGAAAGAAGCTCCTCATCGACTGCGGCCTCCAGCAGGGCGGGGACGAGCTGGACGACAACGCCCTGCCCTTTGCCGCAGGGGAGATAGACTATGTGCTTATCACCCACGCCCACATCGACCACAGCGGGCGGCTCCCTCTGCTGGTGAAGAACGGCTTCAAGGGCCCGGTGATCGCCACCCGCCTCACCTGCGACCTGCTGCGGATTATGCTGATGGATTCCGCCCGCATCCAGGAGATGGACGCCCAGTGGAAGAGCCAGAAGCTCTCCCGCGCCGGAATCGAGGCGGTGGAGCCTCTTTACACCGTGGAGGACGCCCAGGCGGCGCTGAACCTCCTCCAGCCCTGTGAATACGGACAGGAGCTGGAGATTTGCCAAGGGGTCCGGGCCAAGTTCGTCGACGCGGGGCATCTGCTGGGCTCCGCCAGCATTCTGGTCACCGCCCAGGAGGCGGGGGTCACCCGGAGCATCGCCTTTTCCGGGGACATCGGCAACACCGACCAGCCCATTATCCGGGACCCGGACTACATCACCCAGGCGGACTATGTGGTGATGGAATCCACCTACGGCAACCGCCTCCACGAGGGGAGCGGCTACACCGTGGCGGAGTTGGCCCAAATCATCGACGAGACCCTTCACAGGGGCGGCAACGTGGTGATCCCCTCCTTTGCGGTGGGCCGCACACAGGAACTGCTGTACTACATCCGGGAGATGAAGGGGCAGCGGCTGGTGCGCTCCTGCCCGGATTTCCCGGTCTATGTGGACTCCCCCCTGGCCCTGGAGGCCACCGAAATCTACTCCGGGGACCTGCGGGGCTACGCCGACGAGGAGACGCTGCTGGTGCTTCGCAAGGGCTTCCAGCCCATCCGTTTCCCCAACCTGCACCTTTGCCGCACCTCCGATGAATCCCGTATGCTGAACATGGATAAGGAGCCAAAGGTCATCATCTCCTCCAGCGGCATGTGCGAGGCGGGGCGGATTCGCCACCACCTGAAGCACAACCTCTGGCGGCCGGAGTGCACCATCCTCTTTGTGGGCTACCAGGCCAACGGCACCCTGGGGCGGCTGCTGGTGGACGGCATTGACACGGTGAAGCTCTTCGGGGAGAAGATTTCGGTCCGGGCCCAGGTTGTAAACTTCCGGGGCATGAGCGGCCACGCCGACAAGGCGGGGCTGGAAAAGTGGATCAATGCCTTCGCCCCGGAAAAACCCCGCAAGGTTTTTGTGGTCCACGGCGAAGAGGAGGCGGCCCTCACCTTTGCAGAGACTATCCGCCTCCAGGGCTACGAGCCTTTGGTGCCGGATTTCCGGGCGGTGTACGACCTGGCTTCCGACCAGTTGGTAGAAGCTGGTGTTCCCGCCGCCTCCCTCCACGTCAAAGCGGCGGTGCGCCACAAGGCATCCCCCGCCTATATCCGTTTGCAGCAGATGGGACAGCGCATCCTGGAGGTCATCCGCCACAACGAGGGCGGGACCAACAAGGATTTGTCCCGGTTCGCCGATCAGCTCCAGTCCCTTGTGGACAAGTGGGACCGCTGACAAAAAATCTGCGGCGATTTTTGGCGATAGTACCAAAAGACCCCCGGCTGTTTCCAGCCGGGGGTTTTGCGATGAAAAAACGCCTGGTGCGGGGCCCAAGGCGTTGTCCTGCCAAAAGACTTTTCCCGCAACCGGAATAACTCTTTTATTGACAGGAAATTTGTGGTATACTGATTCTATATAAGCCGATGCGCAAATTTATCCGCTCTTACCGGCGGGGACAGGATGGGAAAATGGACAAGCCAAAAACCGAGATTGTTGCTGGACGCAACCCTGTGCTGGAGCTTCTGCGCTCCCCGCGGGAGGTGGAATGCGTCTATATACAGAGCGGCCTGGAGAAGGGACCGGTGGGGCGGATTCTTGCTTTGGCCAGGGAGCGGGGGATTCCTGTTAAGGATGTCGCCCCGGAAAAGCTCCAGAGCCTTTCCGGCATCGCCTCCCACCAGGGGGTGGCCGCCCAGCCTGCGGCGGCGGATTATGCCACCATGGAGGATATTTACCGCAGGGCGGGGGAGGCCCCCCTTTTTGTGGTGCTGGCCGACGGGGTGGAGGATCCCCACAACCTGGGGGCCATTATCCGCACAGCGGAGGCCGCCGGAGCCCATGGCCTTATTATCCCCAAGCGGCACAGCGCCGGCCTTACCCCGGCCGCAGCCA
Organism: Angelakisella sp.; assembly: GCA_013316495.1. Taxonomy (GTDB): domain Bacteria; phylum Bacillota; class Clostridia; order Oscillospirales; family Ruminococcaceae; genus Angelakisella. The sequence continues at coordinate 746 of WSMP01000039.1, read as the reverse complement.
AAGCCGCCGCCGGGGCCGCGGCCCATCTGCCGGTGGTGCGGGTGCCCAACCTCAGCGCTATAATAGAGGAGCTGAAGAGCCAAAAGAACCTTTGGTTCTACTGCGCCGATATGGACGGGAAGGACTGGTGCACCGTGGACTACAGCGGCGGCGTGGGCCTGGTTGTGGGTTCCGAGGGCTTTGGCGTAAGCCGGCTGGTGAAGGAAAAGTGCGATTTTGTGGTGTCCCTGCCGATGCGGGGACAGATCAATTCTCTCAATGCCTCGGTGGCGGCGGGTATCGTGATGTACGAGGTGGCCCGCCAGCGTATGGGGCTCCAGGCGAAGTGACGCCCGGAGGGAGGCTGACAGGAGTTGGGAGGTTGCAGCATTGCCAGATAGAAATTACAGTGTAGACGACATTCTCCGGGAGATTCGGGAAAAGCAGGAGGAGCCGCCCCGGCAAGCCAGAGCGCCCCAGGGGGAGCCTGGGGTGCGGCGCACTGCCCCAAGGGAGCGGCAGGAGGAGCCGGTTCCCTCCCGCCGGGAAAGAGCGCCGGAAAAGCCCCGCCGTCCCCGAAGGGAGCATCCCGCCCTGGAAGATAGGGAGCTGGAGCTACCGGAGCCGGGGCTTTTGGATGACGGGGAGGAATACTTCCCCCCGGTGAAGCTGGAGCTGCCGGAGGAGCCAACGGTGCAGATCCCCACCTTGGATGAGCTGTGGAAGGCGGCGGAACCGGCCCCCGCGCCATCCCCCCGCCGGGAGAG
>WSMP01000038.1:3207-12180 GCA_013316495.1 Angelakisella sp. | reverse complement strand
CAGGTCCCTGGCGGTGTGGTCCCCCATCCAGGAGGCCGCCAGGCCGTGGGCGCATTCGTGTATGGGAATCACCGCCACCAGGACCATGGCCCGCATCAATATCTGCAAAAAGTTTTGTTGCATTCTGTCAAGCTCCTTTGCCACAAGGCACAATCCCCCACAATGCCACCATAGAGAATTATGCTATTCTATCATTATAATGTCCCCGGCTGGAAAAAACAAGTGGGAAGGGCCTCTTTCCCCTGGGAAAGAAGCAAGAAAAATTTTCCGAAAAGGCTTTGGGGAAAAGTATTTTGAAAAAAGCCTTGCTTTTCCCCCCTGCATCTGCTAAAATACTAATGTTACTTTACCGGCAGGCTCCCCCGCGGGGGAGAAAATCCGGCAGCAAAAAGGAGGTGCAGACTCATGGCAAAGTGCGACATCTGCGGAAAAGGCGTGACTTTCGGTATCAAGGTTTCCCATTCCCACAGAAGATCCAACAGAACCTGGAAGCCCAATGTACGGCGTGTCAAGGCCATCGTTGATGGATCCCCCCGCCACATCTACGCCTGCACCCGGTGCTTGCGTTCCGGCAAGGTCCAGCGCGCCCTGTAATTGAAGCTCCGCTTCGCAAGTGGAAGGTGCCAGCATGAAACGCCTCTGTCCTGTGGGACGGGGGCGTCTTTCTTTGCGTTCTTCAAAGAGAAAGCAGCCGGTTTTACCCAGCTGCTTTTTATTGCGCCAAAAGTTCCCAAATCACATAGATAGCCAGCGGAAGCCCGTTGCATTGCGAAGCCCCCGCTGCTTTTCTTTTTGCCTCTTTTTCTTTTCCCGCCAAAAGAAAAAGAGGGCGGCCGGTTAGTGCCGGGGGTTTTCCCGCACCAGGTTGGCTCCCTTCGCCAGGGCCGCCATAATGTCCGCGTAGTGCTGGTTGCGCAGAATAAAGGTCTTGGAATAGACCTCCCCCTTGCGGGTGGCAACATACTTGGGGGGGAGCTGGTTGAGGGCATAGGCGATGATGTCGTTGCGGCAGGCCTCGCAGGTGCAGCAGTTGAGGCTTCCCTGCGCCCGGTCGAATTCCTCCTCCACCAGGTTTTCCATGATGTTCTTGTACTCAGCCATAATCCTTTCCTTCCTTTCAGTCCTGACCCGCGCCGGGGAATGGTTCTGTCATCCGTTTCCGTTCCTGAACACGGGAAATCTTGTAATTGCGGTAGACCTCCTCCGCCTGGGGGGAATAATCCAGCCCAAAATAGGAGGGGATAAGATGGGCGAAGACGTAGTCCAGGTCCTCCGACTGGCTGATAGCCAGCATCGTCTCGGCGATGAGCAGGTCCTTGAGGAACTGGTTATTGGCAACGTATTTTGTGGTGATAATGAGATTGTACAGCACCTTGCGGATCTTATCGGGGTCGGAGACCTCCATGGTCAGCTCCACCGCCTTGTGCAAAAACCGGTCGGGAAAACGGGCGTGGTCGGAGATCAGGTCCTCCATCGCCAGCAGGCCGCGCTCCCTGGCCTCGAAGGCCAGCTCCAGCAGCTGGCGGACGGTGTAAAGGCACTCCTGTTTATCCTCCCTGGTGCACTGGATGCGTCCGGAAAAATACTCAGCGCTGATAGTAAAGATCACAGGGCGCCTTCCTTTCCTCCAAGCCTGGAGTTACTTTCCGATGTCCAGGGCCTTCAGGGCCAGGGACTGCACCAGCTTCAGGGCGGTGAGGTTGGCCTCGTAGGAGTTGGAGGCCGCCATCAGGTCGATCCGTTCCTCTGTGGTATTCACGTTGGGCATCATGACATAGCCCTCCTCGTTGGCATCGGGATGGTCGGGGTCATACACCGGGATGAAATCCCGCTGGCTTTCCACCACCTGGGTCACCCGGACACCGCCCTCCTCTACCTTGGCGGACTCGGTGCGCAGAGCATCGGAAAAGCTCATGCCCCGCTCGTAGAATACCACCTGCTTGCGGCGGTAAGGCTCCCCGTTGGCAGTACGGGTGGTGTTCTGATTCGTGATGTTCTGGAGGGCGATGTTCATACGGAACCGCTCAGCGGTGAGGCCGGAGCCGATGATGTTCATGGAATCCAAAAGGGACATGGGGAATCACTCCTTTCTGGTAAGGACGGCGCGTTACTTAGGGCCCTGGTTCAGGACGTAGCGGAGGTTTGTAAACTGCCCGCTGATCTTCTGGTACAGGTAGAGCTGCTGGACATAGTTCTGGTAGAGGGCCATGCTTTGGGTATCGCTGTCCACGTTGTTGCCGTCGGGGCGGATGGAGGTGGCCTCGTCGGTGACGATGTGGGCCTTCAGGTCGTACCGGTCCCCCGCCCCCTTCAGGGTGTCCTCAAAGGAGACGTATTTGGCCTTGTAGCCGGGGGTATCCAGGTTTGCCAGGTTGTGGAGTATCACCTCCTGCTGGACCGAAAGTCCTTGCAGGCTGGCGCGCATCATGCCCAGGGACTTGCTGTTAAAAAGCATCTTCCGTTTACCTCCTTTTATTCCGGGGTGCGGGGCGTCACCGTGGCCTTTTGGGGGACCTCGGCGTCGGCGGGCAGGAGCCGCGCCATCACCACAAAGCGCTGGCTGCGGTCCTGGGGATTATCGCGGACGCTGCAGGTGGAAAGGGTCAGGATTTTGTCCTCCTCCCCCACCGACACGCCATAGTCGTAGATGGATTTTTCCATAGCCGCCTGGGCCAGGGCCTGGGCCCCGCCCTCCGGCTCCGCATTGATGTAGGAAAAGCTGGTGTTGGTGTAAATCACCGCGAAGACCTCCCAGGTCATCTGCTCCTCCAGGGTGGAAAAGTGGATGACCGGCGTGGCGGCGGCGAACTCCGGGTCCGCAAAGTGGAACAGCTGGGAAAACCGTGGGCCGTCCGCCTGGTCGGTAAGGTCGCTGTGACCATAAACCACCGTGTTGGGGGAAAGGACGCTTCGGGGGCCGATGGAGCATTCCCAATCGGCAAAGTAGCAGCCGTAAAGGTCGTACTCCCGGAACTCGTCGGTGCGCAGGTAGGTGAAGTTATCGTGGGACTGGAGCACCGGGTCGTTGATTTTTGTGCCGGGGACCCGGAGCCAGGCCACCGTGTCCTGGTTGCGCTGGGTGTAGTAGTCCAAAGCGTCCAGAACATCGGCGTCGGTCTCCACCGCCTTGGGGGCGTTGAGGCGGGCGTTGGAGGTGCTGCCTCCCCCCGACTGGCTTTGACCGGCCGGGGGATTTTCCGTATCCTCCATAAACATCAGCACGTAGACGAAGCCTGCCACCAGCAGAACCGCGGCGGCGATGGCCAGGGCAGCGATGAGCTTCTTCATGGGCGCTCCTCCGTCTCCCCGGTGTCGGGGTTCAGCTTGCCGCCGGAGCCCAGGAGATCCTGCCCGTTGGAGACGAATCCCAGTTGGTCGATGATCCCGTCCTTATCCTCGGAACCGGCGATGCGGTGGGTGGGGCTCACAATATAGGTGGAGAAGTGGTCGATGCTGACGGCCACGGTGCCCTTGCTGTTGCTCTTGAGGCTCCCGTAGTAATCAATGCGGTCCCGCTCCTGGTTGTAGTAGTGCCAGTAGAGGGTCTCGTTTGAATACTTGCGTCCCAGGCTGAGGTTAAAGGTGGCGGGGCCGGGGAGGGAGCCATGGTAATCGAAGTAGCAGAGGACCACGTCGTCCAGGATGTTGTCGTTGGCCTCCCGCGCCTCGATGATGTCATAGATGGCGTCCTCGTCGGGGGAATCGAAGGTCATGCGGAAGTCGAAGATCTCCCGCTGGGGAATCACCCGGTTGAGGTTCTTGCCGTCAAAGCGGATGGAGTAATCGTTGCCCTGGAAGATGATGCTCTTTTCGGGGTACTCCTCCCGGATGGTGTTGAAGACGCTGGCGCCCACGCGGGGGTATTCCTCAATCTTCACCAAAATGGGGTTGGTGGAGTTCTCCCAGTTGATGTCCTCCGATTCCAGGGGCTCCAGGTTCTTGAGCTTTTCCTCCTCGTTGCGGTAGATGGTGATGACGTAGTTCTTCACCACCGTCTTATCCGGGGAGGTGACCTCCACGGTGACGATATTTTCGCCATCCACCAGGGCCAGGGCGTAGTTGCCCCGGTAATCCCCCAGCTCCCTGGTGCCGTTGAGCACCCGGACCTTAGCCAGGTCATCGGACAGGCGGGGGATGATATCCACCGACCAGGTGTCCTCCTTGACGGTGACCTCGTACTCGGTAACAGCGGCCTGGAACTTGGGGGTCATCTGGCCGTAGTTGACGGTGAGGTTCTTGAGATCCGCGTTATTGGTGAGCTCCACCAGATTCATATTGGTGAACTCGATGTGATAGTACTTCTTGGTGACGCCGTCCTGGGCGGTAACCTCGATGGTCACCGTCTGCTTGACGTCCAGGAAGGTGATAAGATCGGAGGCGACGCCGCTTTCCACCACCACGCCGTCAATTTTAATGGTGGCGTGGGGATGATTGGCGGTGGCGGTGATGGTCACCCCCGGCTCCCCCATCTTCACCTCGGCGGTGTAGTCCATGGTTTTGGGGACGAAGATGGGCTTAAAGTTTTCGGTGTGGTCGGTGGTCAGGGCCTTCAGCCAGGCGTCGCTGCTGGGGGGGGCCCGGCGGATGGTTATATTATACTCCTTTTGGGTTACGCCATCCTGGGCAGTGACCCGGATGGTATACTTCCGGTCCACGCCGTGCCGCTCCGGCAGCTGGAACACCTTGGAGGTAGCCCCGCTTTCCAGCCCGGTGTAGGGGCTGTTGACCGACTGGGGGTCGCCCCAATCCACAATCTCGAACTTGGCGTGGGGCTCCAGGACGGTGGGGGTGAAGCTGACGCCGGTGGTCTCGTAGGGGACCTCCAGGCTGTAATTAAACTCGTCCTGATGGAAGGCGAAGGTCTTGATGGGGCTGTTCCCTTGGTCCTTCAGCTCCAGGCTCTTCAGCCTGGCCTCGTGGCTGGGCTCCTTGCGCTGCACCTGCAGGTTATAGATTTTGGTGTGGTCGCGGGCGCCCTCCAGGCCGTCCTCCTCGCACTCCGGCGTCACCTTGATGATAAACAGCTCGTAGCCGCCTGGGGCCTTGGTGACGTCCAGGATGTAGGGCTGCTCCGGCGGGTTGCTGGGTATCTTGAAGTAGGGGATGGGGGGGCTGAAGTCCTTGATGTCAAAGGTCAGGGGGCCTTCGTCCGGGAAGTCGTTGACATTTTTGCCGTCCCGCTTATCCAAAAGGAGGTTCCCCGGCTCCACTGTCCGGCGGTAGACCTGGATGTTGCCAACGTCATCATAGGTGGGGTCCAGATTCAGAAGAATCTGCTCCACCGCGTAGTCCACCTCGGCGTAATAAGTATTGGTTTCCGGCTTAAAGGTGGGGATGATGCGCTGCTCGTTCTTGTCCTTGTCGGCAACCACCAGCCCCTCCAGGGTCGCCACGTGGTTGGGCTCCTCCCGGAAGATGCGGATGGTATAGATGGTGCTGTGCCCTTCCTTGTTGCCGGTCACGTCCCCCAGCTCCGATACCACCTCGAACTGGACCAGCAGCGCGCCGGCATTGGCCGGGTCGCCGCTATCCAGGTAGATGGGGTCCCGATACAGCGCCTTCATGTTCCGCAGCCAGCACTTGTCGGGGTCGAAGCGGTTCAGTCCCTCCAGCTTGTGGGGAGCCCGGATATCCGGGCCCTGCGCCCAGCTGTAGTTTGCCTTGGGGCGGAACTTCAGCATATCGGTGGAATAGGGTATAACGATCTCGTATTCGGTTTTAGCAGGGTCAAATTTAATGAGATTGTTTTCCGGCGTCTCCTCCGCCCCATAATGGTAGATGCCCAGGGAGGCCATGGTGCTGTCGTCGCTGGCGTTGTTCCGGAAGACGTTCAGGGTGTAGGTGGTGCGGTAATCGGCGCCTTCCCGCGGGTCCTCGCTGGGGGCGGTGATGGATATTTGATAGGAATTGCGCCCGATGTCGTCCGGATCGGTGAAGTAGATCATCTCGCTTTGGGCGTCGTGCCGCACCGGAATCCGGCCGCTGTCCATCACATTTGGCGAAGTAAGGCTGTTTTTGGCCAGGTTCCCCATCCGGTCCCGGATAACGATATACGCATCCCGGAAGGCGGACTTCTGGGGATTCATGAAGAGAGGCTCCAGCTGGATGCCCTCCACCCGGTAGGGGAGGGAGAGATCGTAGCTCAGGGTGTCCGGGTTGAATTTGTATTCCAGGTTTTCAATGGCCTTGCCGTTTTGGTCGGTGATAATCAGGTTTTTCAGGCGGCTCTCCGAATCGGGGACGCTGTCGGTCAGGTCGATTTTAAGGGTGTGCTCCACACTCTTAATGGGGGTGAGGGCGCCGCCCCGTCCCTTGCGGTAAAACTGGATAGTATAGGTCACCGATTTGTTCTTTTTCGGGTCGTCCTTCCGGATACGCTGGGCGTCAAACTCCAGCTCCACAAATCTTCCGGCCCCGGTTCCCTCGGTGAGGGGTGTAATTTCTCCCCCCTGGTGCTCCACAAAAACACCGTTGCCCCGGTTGACCTTCAAAATCATCGCGTCGGTATCCCCTGTGGCTGTCACCGTGGTGTGCACCGCCGCGTTAAAGTCCGTGCCCATATCCATGTGTATCCGGTAACGGAAGGGCTTTTTGCCCTCCCCCGGCCCCTCCTTAAAGGGGTTCCACTCGTCGATTTCGCCCCGGTAGGCGTCCATCTTTTTGGTTTCCGGGGCGGCGGGGGGGGCGCCCAAAAGCTTTTCCGTTGTGGTGTTCCCGCTCCCGCTCCGAATGCCGTATTCTTCCTCCACCTGGATAATTTTGGGGTATTCGCCGCTCTGGCCCGGTATGGTCAGCTTTACACGGGGGAGGTCGAGGTCAGGGGTGCTGGATTTCTGGTCGGGGTTCGCGTCCCCTGTAACAAAGGATACTTCGGGAATTAGATACCCTTCGATGGTCTCCTTGCCGGGGTTCGATACCAGCAGGGTCCGCCAGTTGTTATCCGCCTCGTTCAGGGAACCCTCCCTGACCGCGTCTGCCGCGCCAGCCACCCCGGTGGTAATGGGTTCCCACTTCCACTTAATGGAGAAATTGGCGTTGTACCGCTTTACCTTCTCCCGCGCCAGGATATTGGCAGTGACCCAGTCGGGGCCATCGTCAACGTTGTTGGCCGGGTCCTTGGTGAAACGGAGATAATCGGATTCGTCCTCCTGGGCGGCGGCGCGGACATTGTCCTCCAGCTCCTTCATGACGGCCTGGGGCGTCACCACCGTCAGGGCAATATCGGGCTGCGCGGAGTTGGGCACCGTAAAGATAAACTCAAATTCGGTGTCCTGTGTGATGTAGTTGTTATAATATTGAATTTCCTTGGTGGGGTCCTTGGGGTCTGGTTCCTTATGGTCCTCGTGGATGGTATCAGTGACCACCTGGAAAAAATATGTGTTGCTGCCTGCGCGCGCAGTAAAGGCAAGGGTTCGCTTCGTTTTTTGGGTAAGGTTGTTTTGGGCGCTGGTGCTCTTTTCTCCCCACAGTCCAATGGTACCAGTGGTACTAGCAGTCTTGAAGGCCGAAAAATACCCGTCCGCCCCTGTAATCTCAAAGGTGGGGGCTGTTGTTGCATCCTCCGGAGTTTTACATTTAAATTTCAGGGTGTTGTTTGTTCCGGTTGCGGTTATCGTTGTGGGCTTGCCATCCTGCCCCAGAACGGTAACCGTCTTGTCGTCAGACCCTGTTTCAGTCGCTATACCCTGCCCCACCGGGGCCTGGTACACACCGTTAAGGTAGTAGGTTACAGTGGCGGCCTTCGTTGGGTCGCCATTCGTCTCTGGGGCTGCCGGATTGAATTTGGATTTGAAGTCCAGCCTGCGGTTGACCCCCTCCACCGGTCCAACCTCAATATTTCCGTTGGCAACGGTGGTTCCGCCGGCCAGGGTATCCGCATCCAGGATAATATTGCCGTTTTGTCCGCTTCGGAACTGCAATTTGGCGGGGTTATAGCCCTGGTTCTGGGGCACCTCTTCCTGAATATAAATACTGCTGCCGGTCACCACCGTCGCTCTGGTCTTATCGTTGTTCTGCCAGTTCTCCTGGCTCAGGGGGGAGAAGGTGATGGTGGGCACTGTTACCGCCTGGGCCACCTGCACCATCTGCAAATCAAAAGACGGAACAGCAGTCACTGCCATCATCACCGCCAGCACCAGGGCTTGCATACGGAGCAGTGACTTCTTGTAGCTTTTGATGGTCTCTCTCATGATGGATCTCCTCCATATTTGGTCAAGGCGTCCAAAAATCCGCCCTGTTGTTTGTTCAGCTTTCCCATACGGACTGCCAAAAACGCAGAACCTCTGGTTATTTAATTTTCGACCGCTTTGCCTAAAACCAAAGCGTCCCTACCTGGAAAAGACTGGCCCATAAAAGACCTGGAAAACCGCCGCTGGCGTCCGCCCCGCCTTCGGGGCCCGCTGTCAGCGACGGTTTTGTGTCGGTTAATTGTTCCTTTTATGTACCTGTCTGGGCCGCTTGACCCCCTCCGCTGCGGGAATTTTTGTCCGCCTGGGCAAAGGTATCCCGCAGTTCTTCAATCATGGGCAGCACCTCATCAATGGGGCCGTTCTCCTTGTGCATATTGGCATCCACCAGCCGCCGGATAAAATAATCGTACAGGGCGCTGAGGCTGCCGGAAATTTCATACTGGGGGTCCAGGGTCTGGTCCAGGTAGCTAATGATGCGCTGGGATTTCTTCAGCGCCGCATTGGCCCCCTGGTAGTCCTTTTCCTCGTTAAACTGCTTAACAGCGGTAAGCTGCGTGATCACCTCATCGTACAGCTTTAGGAGCATTTCCCCTGGGGTCATGGTCATCACGGACTGCTGCTGATACTTCTGGTAAGGATTTACAGGCATAATTTACTTACTCCTTTTAGACCCCATTCTATCACATCGTAGGCTGAAAAAACGGCATCCCGCACATCAAGCGCCTGTTAGGTCTCCAGGCACCCGCCTGGACTTCGTACCCGGTAAGGCCGTAGGCCGTGCAGG
>WSMP01000038.1:0-3109 GCA_013316495.1 Angelakisella sp. | reverse complement strand
CTTCGTACCCGGTAAGGCCGTAGGCCGTGCAGGGCGTGACACCGGCGGCACGCCGGCCGGCTTAGCCGCCGGTCATCATCTGTGCCAAATAAGAGCTTTGGGCGTTCATGTTGGAGATCATCTGCTCCATGGTGTTGAACTGGTTCCAGTAGCGGGTCTTTTCCGCCTCGTAGGTGCGCTTCAGGGCGGCAATCTTGTCGTCCAGGCTCTTTAGCTGGTCATAGATAGAGTTGTTCTTTTCGGTGCCGGTTCCCTTGACGCCCGCCAGCTGGACCAGGGTGCCGGGGGTGCCGGAGCTGATTTTAGCGGTGCTGTTCAGGACATTGTTCAGCTTGGCCCCCAGCCCCTCCTCCGGGTCGGTAAAGAGCTTTGCCACGTTGCCGGGGTCGGTTTCCAGCAGCTGGCGCAGCCGGGCCTCCCCATCGGTGGTGAAGGTCAGCTGTCCCTTGGTCTCCCAGGCGCCGGTCTCGATGCCCAGCTCGTAAAGGGCGTAGCCGCCGCCTGCGGGCTTTTCGTACAGGATGGTGCGCATCTGCTGGAGGAAGGTCTGGAGGGTGTTATCCCGGTGGAGAAGTCCTTCCTTGGCCTTTTCCTCCCACAGCTCAATCTCCCGCTCGCTCATTTCCTTCTTCTGGTCGGCGGTGAGGGGGGCGTAGTCCCGGTAATTGGTGTCCTCGTCCAAATAATCGTTGATGGTTTTGATGAGCTTATTATATTCGTCCATAAAGCCCTTGATGCCGTCCATGATTTTATCGGTGTTCTGGGTGACCTCCACCTTGGCGGGGGTGCCGGAGAACTTCTGGAGCTTTCCGTCCTCATTAAGGGAAAGGCCGGTGGCTACCGTCTCCTTGCCCTCCCCGTCCACAAAGACGAAGCCGCTGCCGATTACATCGCCGTTGGCGTTATAGAGCTTGCCGCTCTCGATATACTCCCCTTGCTGGAGGGTGTAGGGATTGCCGCTGCCATCCTGGATGGTGCCCTCCACCAGGTTGTACTCCCCGGTGAGGCTGCTGACGTCGTAGTTAATGCCGTTGACGGTGAAGTTGTTTCCGCTGCGCTCGGTGACCATTCCATCAATGACCACCAGGGCGTTCTGGCCCTGTACCGTAAGCTCCTCCTGGCTCTTGCCGGCGGGGGTATCCCCCAGGGTGATCGCTTCCACCCCAAAGAGGTCCTTCATCGCGGCCTTTTCCTCATCGGTGGCGGGGGCATAGTTTTCGCCCAGGCGGATGCGTCCGTCCTCAAAGATATAGCGTCCACCGGTCTTTTCGGACAGCTGGGAAAGTTTGGTCCCCTTGTCCAGGAGCTTCCCATCCTTATCATAAACCTCAATCCCCAGCTGCTCCAGGGTGGTGTCCCCATCGGCGGTCCGGGTTTCCTTGACGGTCTCACCCTCCTTGCCGCCTTCCTTGGGCACCTCCACCTCGTAGGTGAGCTTCCGGGAATAGGCCTTGGTGCCGGTGGTGGTGTTCAGGCCGAAGAAGGCGTTCAGCAGGTTGCCTTCCTCCTGGGAAAGGCTAATCTGCTTGCCGGTGCCGGATTCGGTGGCCTCCAGGACAAAGGTGTCGTTCTGGGCCCGGTAGACCATCCGCACACCGGCCTTGCTGGTGTTGACGGCCTCCAGCACCTCGGCGATGGTGTTCTCTTCGGTGAAGTGGAACTCCTCCCCGTTGATTTTGAAGCGGAAGGAGCCGCCCTGGAGGGATTCCTTGAGGGAAAGCTCCCCCAGCTTCATCCCCAGGCCGATGCGGTTGGACTGCCCGGCCTTAAGGCCCATTGCGGTGAGGGATTCCGAGGTTCCCCCCACCTCCACCTTCCGCCCGGCGGAAACGGACAGCTCGAAGCTGCCGCCGGTGCCGCCCACGGTGATTTGGCCCTTGCCGTGGGCCTTATCCAGGGCCTCCTGGAGGGCGCTCCTAAAGGCTTCCTCGTCCACCTGGCCGTCCTTCATCACATCCCGCAGGTCCAGGGCGATGGTCTTGCGCATATCGTCCAGGGTGACGGTAAACTCCATCTTGGGGGTATCGTCCACCACGCCGGAAAAGGTGGTGGTTTTGTCGCTGGCCTTGGAAACCGCCTTGGAAGTGGCGGTAAGCCCCAGGCGGGAAAGGCCCAGCTTGCCGGAGGTGGGGTCCAGGAGGATGTTCTCCCGCTTATCCCCTTCGGTAACCAGGGACATGGCGCCGTCCTTGACCGAGACCTTCACCCCGGTGTCCTTGAAGGCTTCCTCCAGCTTCGCCTGAATCTCGGCGTCCCGCTGGGTGGTGCTGTCGAACTCCCGGAGCTTATCGTCCTGCACAAAGACGTCCCGGAGGTTCACCGAAACCTCCTTGCTGCCCACCTGGAATTTGACGGTGTAGTCCTTATCGGTGCCCACCTGGTCCTTCACCAGCTTTTCCAGGGCCTCCTTATCCAGCTCCCCCACCAGCTTGCCGCTGACGGTATCGCCAGAGGAAAGGCTGGTCTTGGTGGCCAGGCGGCGCACCTCGATGCTGTTGCTGCCAGTAACCGCGGAGCTGGTGGCGGTGGCCTTAAAGGCGCTGGAGGAGGTGACCGCGCTCATGGAATTAAAGAAGCTCTCGCTAAGAAGGTTCGAATCGGAGGAATAGCTGAAGAACTTCGTCTGGAAGGCGTTGATTTGGGAGATAAGGTCCCGGTAAATCTCCTGCTTCCACTCCAGCTGCTGCTTAAGGGCGTTCTGCTTATCAATCTTCTGCTGGGTGCCGGAAAGGAGCTGTTCCACCATGCTCTCGGTATCCACACCCGAAGCCAGTCCGGAAAAGCCCTTGTTGCTGCTTGCGCCGCTGACATAGGAGCTGCTTGCTGCGTTAACTGCCATCTGTTTTTGCCTCCATTCCAGGGGAATTTTATCCAATCGTCTTCGACGTGTTCTGCCTTACGATTTTCTCTATTTTAATTATCGGCCTGTTTCCCCCGAACCAAAGGGGCCGGAAAAAATCTGTGGCGGCTGGGGCTTCCTCTTTTTCTTTTCACGGGAAAAGAAAAAGAGGCAAAAAGAAAAGCGGCAAGGGCTATCGAAAAAAGGGTACGGTATTTAAGGCTCCATGCAGTCCCTGTCGCCCTCCGAAGGGTTAAGGCCCCTTAGGGC
>WSMP01000037.1 GCA_013316495.1 Angelakisella sp. | reverse complement strand
TTATCCGCAGCCTGGAAAACCGCCTGGGGGTGAAGCTCTTCAACCGGGTCCGGAAGGGATGGTGGGCTTTCGCATCGCCCCGGATTGGCCCCGCCCCCCGCTGGAGCTGGCCGCCGCCCTGGAGGCGCTGGGCACCCCCGCCATCAGCGACGGGATGAACCACTTCAACACCATGGACCCTGCCATCAAGCCCATCCTGGAGCGGCGCTCCATAGCAGGCCCGGCGGCCACCCTGCGGCTGCGGCCGGGGGATAACCTGATGCTCCACAAAAGCCTGGGGCTGGTGCGGCCGGGGGACGTCCTGGTGGTGGATACCTGTGGCTGCACCACCAGCAGCATTCTGGGGGAGCTTATTGCCACCGCGGCCTTCCAGGCGGGGATGGCCGGCATCGTCATCGACGGGGGCATCCGGGATATCCAGCAGCTGAAGGAAAAGGCCTACCCCATCTTTGCCCGGTTCGTCACCCCCGCCGTGGGGGGCAAGGATGGCCCTGGGGAATTTGGTTACCCTATCTCCTGCGGGGGTGTGCCGGTGCATCCGGGGGATCTCATTGTGGGGGATGAAAACGGCGTTGTTGTGATTCCCCCCGCCGACGCGGAAAAGGTCCTGGCCGATGGGCGGAAAAAGCGAAGCTACGAGGAAACCCGGATGGCGGAAATCAAAAGGGGGGTGCTTGTAAAGCCCGCCATTGACGACACGCTCCGGGCCAAGGGGGTCATTTCCTAAATACATACCGGTTTTACGATTTGGAAAGGATGGTTACAACCCATGAAAAAGACGCTTTCATACCTGCTGGCTTTTGCTTTGGTGCTTTGCCTGGGGGCCTGCGGAGGGAAGGAAGCCCCCGCTTCCCCCTCCTCCCCGGAGCCTGAAAACGGCGGCTCCCAGGGCGCCGCTCCCCTTCCCCCCACCGACCTGACCATGGGCACCGCCGCCACCTCCGGCACCTACTACTTTGTGGGGGCGGCCATCGGCAACACCGTAAGCAAGGCCTCCGGCAGCCTGGAGGTGCTGGTGGCCTCCACCGCCGGGGGCGTGGAGAACATCGGCCTGGTGAGCAGCGGGGAAATTGACATCGGCATGGCAAACACCGACGCCCTTTATGACGCCTACAACGGAACCGGCTCCTTCGGGGAGGCCGGAAAGCGGCCCATTATGGGGCTGATGGCCCTATACCCCTCGGTCTCCCACATGCTGGTGCGGAAGGATTCCAGCATCCAAAGCTGGCAGGATCTGGCGGGCAAAAAGGTCTGCCTGGGCACCGCCGGTTCCTCCCATGCGGTGGCCTCCAAGGCGCTGCTGGGGTATTACGGCATCGACTGGGAGAAGGACCTTGAGGCCTACTACCTCACCACTGGCGAGATGTGCACCATGCTTTCCGACGGGGACATTGACGCCGCCTTCCTGGTGGGGGGCGCCCCGGTGTCCGGCGTCACCAACGCCTGCGTCACCACCCCCTTGGAGCTTTTGGACCTGGAGCAGGAGAAGATCGATTCCCTCCTGGGGGACCTCCCCTACTTCACCCAAAGCAGTATCCCCGCGGATACCTATTCCGGCATCAGCCACCCGGTGGAGGCGGTGGCCCTCACCACCTGCTTTTTCGTCAACGAGGATATGCCGGAGGAGGTGGCCTACGAATTTGTAAAGACGGTTATGGAAAATACCGCCGATTTTGTGGACGCCAATGAATCCTGCAAGTACATCACCCCCCAGACGGTGGCGGAGCTGCCCATTCCCATCCACCCTGGCGCCCTCCGGTACTACCAGGAGCAGGGCTGGCTCCAGTAAAGAAAAGAGGTTCCCTATGACGAAGCCTGAAAAAACCGAGCCCAGGTGGGTGGCCGCCCTCCTTGTCCTTTTCGCCGCGGGTCTCACCCTCTTCCAGCTTCTCACCGCCTCCCCCTTGTGGATCGTCTCCGGCTACAAGCAGGCGGGCATCCACTGGGCCTTCATCGCCGCCGTCTTTCTTCTATCCAAGCCCACAAAGGGGCGGACGGGACCGGTGGTGGACTTTCTCCTCCTGGCCGCCTCCCTGGCGTGTGTCTACGGCCTTTTTTCTGCCAGCGATACCCTGGCCAACGCCTCCGGCCTTTACTCCCGCCTTGAGGTGGCCCTGGCAATCTGCCAGATTTTCCTGGCCCTGATAATCGGCTACAAGGCCCTGGGGAAGGCGCTGCCCCTTATTGCCATCGTCTTCCTGCTGTACACCCTTTACGGCAACAAGATCCCTGGGATGTTCAAAACCGCCAAGGTCTCCTTAAGCCGCCTGGCCCCCTATCTCCTGGTGGGCTCGGAAGGGATGTTCGGCACCGCCCTGGTAACCTGCTCCCGCTTTATCTTCATCTTTATCTTTTTCGGCGCGGTGCTGGACCTCATCGGCGCCGGGAGCTTCTTTGTGGACCTGGCCTTCTCCCTCACCGGCAGGGCCAAGGGCGGGGCGGCCCAGGCCTCCATCTATTCCAGTATGCTTATGGGGATGATCAGCGGCTCCGGACCGGCCAACGTGGTCACCACCGGCACCTTCACCATCCCCCTGATGAAAAAAATCAGCTTTGATAAGGACACCGCCGGCGCGGTGGAGGCGGTGGCCTCCGGCGGCGGTCAGATTATGCCCCCGGTGATGGGCTCGGTGGCCTTTATTATGAGCGAGGTCACCGGCATCGCCTACGGGCAGATCGCCCTGGCGGCCCTGGTGCCCGCGGTGCTCTATTACCTCACCCTTTCCAGCTCGGTGCTGGTGTACTCCTGGAAATATGACGTCTCGGCGGCGGATATGGAAATTAAAAAGCTGGGGGAGATTTTAAAAAGCGGCTGGTACTACCTGATTCCCCTGGCGGTGCTCATCGGCCTTATGATACTGGGAAAAAGCGCCCAGCGGTGCGCCCTGTGGGCAGCCCTCACCGCCATCGCCGTGGGGGTGCTGTTTCGCCGGGAGCGCCTCAGCCGGGAAAACATCTCCAAAAAGCTGGTGGGCACCGCGCGGGGGATGGCTACCATCTCCGCCGCCTGCCTTCTGGCGGGAATCATCACCGGCTGCATCAACATCACCGGCTTCGGCCTCAAGGTCAGCGGCATCATCGAGCTTATCTCCGGCGGCAGCCTTTTGCTGATGCTGGTGCTCACCATGGTGGTCTGCCTCATCCTGGGGATGGGCCTGCCCACCTCCGCCTCCTACGTGGTCCTTTCGGTGCTGGTGGCCCCGGTTATCATCAAGATGGGGGTAGCTAAGCTGGCGGTCCATCTTTTCATCCTCCACTTTGGCTCCATCGCCACCCTCACCCCTCCGGTGGCCCTGGCGGTCTTCGCTGCCTGCGGCATCTCCGGCGGCACCCTTTGGCGGACCGGGGGACAGGCCATGAAGCTGGCCGCCGCCGGCCTCATCGTCCCCTTTGTCTTTGTCTACAACAACGAGCTGCTTCTGATGGGGGAGCCGGGGATGATTTTCTTTGCCATCGGCACCGCCCTGCTGGGGTGCGTCTTGCTGTCCCTCGCCATCATCGGGTGGCTGTTCCGGGACCTGGGCCGCCTCCAGCGCCTGGCCTTCCTGGCCTGCGGCATCGCTCTCATCCTGCCCCGGCCCCTTTGGGCCAACGCCGCCGGTCTTCTGGCGGGGGGCCTGCTGGACCTTTGGAACTGGAGCCGCCGGGCAATAAACCAAAAACAGAAGGGGGAAACCCTATGACAGCGGATATTCTCATCCAAAACGGCCGGGTACTGGACCCCGCCAGGGGAATCGACCAAAGCGCTCCGGTGGCGGTGAAGGGCCGCCGCATCATCCCCTGGGAGGAGGGGATGGAGGCCAAAACAACCATCGACGCCTCCGGCTGCCTGGTCACCCCCGGCCTCATTGATTTTCACGCCCACATCTACGAACGGGGCACCGATTCCGGCGCCAACCCGGATTTGGCCATGCTGCCCTACGGCGTCACCACTGTGGTGGATGCCGGAAGCTCCGGCGTTTCCACCTACCGCAGCTTTCTGGACCGGCTGGCCCTCTGCCGCATCAAAACCAAATTCTTTCTCCACATCAGCCCCACCGGTCAGGTGACCCACCAATACCCGGAGCTGCTGCGTCCGGAGCGGTGGAATATGGAAAAGTTCCAGGAGGCGGTGGAGCTGGCGGGGGATAAGCTCCTAGGCTTCAAGCTCCGAGTCAGCCGCAATGTGGTGGGGGACGCTGGTCTCCGGCCCCTGGAGGCGGCCCTGGAGCTGGCGGAAAAGTTCCAAAAAAGCCTGGTGGTCCATGTCACCGATCCCCCTGTTCTCCAGTCGAAGCTGGTGGGACGGCTGCGGCCGGGGGACGTCTTCTGCCACCTCTATCACGGCCGGGGGAACACCATCTTCGAGAACGGGGACATCCCTCCCGCCCTGTGGGAGGCCAGGGAGCGGGGCGTTCTCTTCGACTGCTGCCACGGCTCCGCCAACTTCTCCTTTCCCGTTGCGGAAAAAGCGGTGGAGGCCAGGTTTCTCCCAGACATTATCAGCACCGACCTAAACACCGTCACCTGGTGCAAGCCTCCCCTCTATAACCTTTTAAGCGTGCTCTCCAAGTTCCTGCTGCTGGGGGTCCCTTTGGAAAAGATTTTGGCCTGTGTCACCTCCACCCCCGCGCGCCTTATGGGGGAGGAGGGAGAGCTGGGGACCCTGGCCCCTGGCAGCTGCGCCGATATCGCCATCCTGCGGGTGGCGGAGCGGCCGGTGGAATTTGTGGACACCGAGGGGGAGCGGCGGAACGGGCGCCAGCTGGTGCTGCCTATGGCTACCCTTCTGGACGGGGTGCTGGTGTGGCGCTCCCAGGAGCTTTGCGGTTGAAAGGGGGAAAGGAGCATGGAAGAGAAAAAACGGCTGCTGGTGGTCAGCGCCCACGCGGCGGACTACGTCTGGCGGGCGGGGGGGACCATCGCCCATTATATCCAAAAGGGTGCCCCTGTCCGGGTGATTGTCCTTAGCCTGGGGGTGCGTGGGGAATCCAACCACCTGTGGAAAACCCCAGGGGTAACCCCCCAGGAGGTGGCGGACATCCGCCGCCGGGAAACCTTCGCCGCCGCAAAGGCCCTGGGTATCCAGAACCTACAGTGCTGGGAGCTGGAGGACTACCCCCTCCGGGCCACCCCGGAGCTGGAAAGCCGCCTAGTGGAGGAGCTCCGCCGGTTCCGGCCGGATATCCTCCTAAGCCACGACCGGTTTGACATCCTGAACCCGGACCACAACCAGGTGAGCGAGCTGGTCTTCCGGTGCAGCGTCATCTCCAACTCTGCCGGCGTCCAGGTGGGGGATACCGCCGCCACCCGGCAGATGGGTATCTTCGGCTTCGAGCCCCACCAAACCGAGCTGAGCCGCTACCGGCCGGGGTGCTTCATCGACATCACCGATTCCTTTCCCCAAAAGAAGGCGGCGATGGCCTGCTTCCAGGCCCAAAGCCACCTAATCCAGTATTACACCGACCGGGCCGCCATGCGGGGCAACCACGCCCGGCGTCTTTCCGGCAACGGGGCCATCGCCTACGCGGAGAGCTTTTCCGCCTTCTTCCCCTACGCCGGGGACGGCTTTGTGGTATGAGATTTTCAAAAACAGGATAAGGAAAGGCCGCTGTGCGTCAAGGTGCACAGCGGCCTTTCCCTTATTCCTCCGGTGCTTCCAGCTCCACCCGGATGACGCAGCAGTCGTCGCCGTCCATGGTGTTTTTATCGTGGAGGCAGCGGTAGCCCTTGCCGTAGGCGGCGTATTTGGCCTGGTCCACCCAGCAGTAGTACCGGCCCAGGCGCAGCCCCTCCTCCCCCAGGCTTTTCCAAACCTCCGCCAGGGGGCAGCGGGTCACCTTGCTGATTTTGCCGTGGGGCTTTTCCGGCGGCATCCCGATGGGGCCGTAGTCCCAGCCCATGGAGGGCAGGTCCTTCCCCAGGCGGTAGTTTGCCAGGGTGGGGGCAAGGCCCTGCTCCTCCAGCTTTTGGGTCACCGACTCCGCCGCCAGCCTGCCGTATTCCAGGATGGCCTTTTCGGTCAGCTCCTTGGCCCGCTCCGGCGGCAGCTCCCGCTCCAGGGTGCGGGCGTAGGCGACGTGGAGCAGCGCCAGCCGCTCAATAAGGATGTTTATATCCTCCAACGCCCTTTCCTTTGGGATCCTTTCCTCACGCATCGTGTGTTCACCCTTTTCTTTCCTTGATGCAATTATTGTAGCATCTTTTTCGGATGTTGGGCAAGTTTTTTTACTGCTTTGACGCAAAAATATTTTCTCGATACACTGGATTTTAAATAGCCCCCAAAAAAAGCCGCACCGCCACCCCGCTCATCAGGATACCCGCCAAATCAGCGGAAAGGGCGGAGGGCAGGGTGTGCCGGGTCCGGGTGACGTGGGTGGCCCCGTAATACACCGCGATGGTGTAAAAGGTGGTCTCGGTGGAGCCCTCCATCACGCTGGCTACCCGCCCGATGAAGCTGTCCGGGCCGTACACCGCCAGCAGATCGTTAAAAAGCACCATAGCCCCGCTGCCGGAGATGGGGCGCAGAAGGGCCAGGGGAATCACCTCCCCAGGGAGCCCCACTGCCTGGGCCAGGGGAGAAAGCCCCCAGCTGAGGACGTCCAGGGCGCCGCTGGCCTTGAACATCGCCACCGCCGTCAAAAGGCAGATGAGGGCCGGCGTAATGGACACCGCGGTGGAAAGTCCCTCCCTGGCCCCCTCCAGAAAGGCATCGAAGGTGTTGACCCCCCGCGCCACCCCAAAGAGGAAGATGCCCCCAATAATCCCTGGAACGATGAAATGATTGATGAAATCCATGCTTCCCCCTCCTAGCTTTTTCGCCACCCTGCCAGCAGCCGGGTCATCAGCACCCCCACCCCGATGGAGACGGAGGAGGCCAGCCAAACCGCCGGCAGAATCTCCATCGGCTCTTTGGAGCCTGCCGCCAGGCGCAGATAGGCGTTGGTGGTGGGCAGCAGCTGGAGGGAGGCGGTATTGAGCACCACAAAGGTCACCATCGCCTGGCTGGCTGCGGGTGCGCGGCGGTTTTCCTTCTCCAGCTCCTTCATGGCGGCCAGGCCCAGGGGGGTGGCCGCGTTGCCCAGCCCCAAAAGGTTGGCGGCCATGTTCATGGAGATGGCCTTCATGGCGGGGCTTTCCTCCGAAAGCTCCCGGAAGAGAAAACGGGTGATTGGGCGGAACATCCGGCTCATGGCGTCGGTGAGGCCGCTTCGGTCCGCCACCCGCATCACTCCGCTCCAAAGGCAGATGGTCCCCGTCAGGGAGATCACCAGCTGAACCGCCTGTCCGCAGCCGTTCATGGCTGCCGTGGACACCGCCGCCATGTTGCCGCCTATCCCTCCGGTGAGGATGGCCAGCAGAATCATCCCGCTGATGATATAACTCATCATAAAAAAGCACCCCTGTCTTTGTACAAATTGCCAATATGGAGAGGCTGATTCTCCCCCTTTTCTCATTCATATTCAAGTTTTCTATATTTTTTCTGCGAATCTGTTGTCTTTTTGTCGAAAACATTGTATAATGTGGTTGAAAGTTTTTATCCCCCCAACCTATGAGGAGATGACGACATGAAAACGGCAGGAATCGTACGGAAGGTCGATGAGCTGGGAAGAATCGTTCTCCCGGCGGAGATGCGCCGGTTGCTGGAGTTGGACCGGAGCGATGTAGAGATCTACCTGGACGGCAACCGCATCTGCCTGCGGAAATATTCCCCCAACTGCATCTTCTGCGGCGCCCAAGAGGCCCTTACGCAGCTGGCGGGAAAATCTGTCTGCGCCAGCTGCATCCAAAAGCTCCAGGAGGGCAAATAACCCCCTCGCTCCCCCCGCCGGGATACTTCAGGGAGAGGGCATCACAAAAAACAGCAAGCCCCACAGACCGGGTGTTCTGTGGGGCTTGTTTTTTTGGGGGTGTATCAATTGGTTTTTATTAGAAGGGGGACTTGGGGGAGGGGTTTACCTCCACCTTCACCGGGGTGGTGAGGGAAGCGCCGGCAGGGAGGAGCTTTGCCATCACCACATAGCGGTAGTTGCTGCGGTTGGTGGTCTCCTTGTAGGTGCAGGTGGAAAGGGTAAGGATGTTGTCGTTGATGCCCACGTCCACGTCAAAGATAAACTGGCTGCGCTGCTTTGCTTCGCTGATGATGTTGGCGTACTTGATGTCGTCCGGGTCGGTATCAATGTAATCGAAGGCGATATCGGTGTAATACACCGCAAAAATCTGCCAGGTGAGGGAGGATTCCGGGGTGGAAAAATAGATATAGGGGTTTTCCTTGCAGTAATCAATATCCAGGTACTTCTTCAGCTGGGAGAACCGGGCGCCGTCCGGGTTGTCGTCCATGCTGTGTCCATAGATGACAATATTGCGGGAAATATCCGCCCGCGCCCCCGTGCCGGTGTGGCAATCGGCAAAGTAGCAGCCGTTGAAATCGCTCTGCTTCAGATTGTTGCGCCGCAGGTAGTAATCGTTATCCACCCCCTGGACCACCGGCTCATCAATGGTGGTGCCGGGAACGTTAAGCCAGCCCACAGTGTCATCGTTCTTCTGGTAGAAGGCGGACATTTTGTTCAGCATATCCTTCTGGATATCGGCGGTAGCCTGCTGCCCGGCATCGGAGGCGGAATCCGAATCCGAGTTGAAGCTGGAGGAATCCGTCTTGCTGGAGCTGCCCACCGGCTTGCTGGAGGTGATAAGGCTCCCCGTATCGCTGGAGGGGGAGGTGGACGGGTCGTCTTTGCCGCCGCAGGCCGCCAGGGCCAGGGTCATGGCCACAACCAGTACTATGCAGATAAGGGGGCGCAGGGTGGAAGATGGGATTTTCATGAACAACACCTCTGTCAGATTTTTATTAAATATTTAGAAATGTAGGCACAGGTCCTACACTTTCAGCGGAGTAATGATTCCCTTGGCGGCGTCCAGCTCCACCGTCTCCCCGGTGCGCAGCAGCCGGGTGCAGTCCCGGACCCCCACCAGAATGGGGACATTCAGCTGCCCAGCGATGGAGTCCAGCAGGTGGTCGCTTTCCGGGGTGCTCTCCTCGGTGACCACCGCGGAGGCGGAGAAAATTTGCTTTAGGAGGGAGAGGTCAGCCTCCCGGCAGACCAGGATATCCCCGTAGGTAAAGTTGGCCTGGACCTCCGGGCTGGTGCGTCCCACCGAAACGGTGCCGGAAACGGAAAGGTCGTTTAGCCCCTTGCCCCGCAGGAAGGTGCTGCCCACCGTTTGGACCTTCAGGAGGTTGGTGGTGCCGGAAACCCCCAGGGGAAGACCCGCGGTAAGGACCACCAGGTCCCCGTCCTTCAGGATGTGGCTCTGCTCCAGGGCAGCCTGGACAGCGGCGGTGAAGAGGGCGTCGGTGTCCTTCTGCTCCGGGCACATCACCGGAATGACCCCCCAACTGAGGGCCAGCTGGCGGTAGGAGACCTCGTCGGTGGTGCAGGCGATGATGGGGATGCTGCACCGGTATTTGCTCACCATCCGGGCGGTGCGGCCGGACTTGGAGATGGGGATGATGGCCGCCGCCCCAATGTCCAGGGCGGTGGTGCAGGTGGCGTGGCTGATGGCGTCGGTGATGTTGCTGGAGGCGGGACCGGCGTCCACCGCCCGGAAGCGCTTGCGGTAGTTGATGTCCTTCTCGGTGCGGGCGGCCACTGTAGCCATGGTGTTCAGGGCCTCCAGGGGGTACTTCCCGGCGGCGGTTTCCCCGGAGAGCATAATGGCGCTGGTGCCGTCATAGATGGCGTTGGCAACGTCGTTTACCTCCGCCCTGGTGGGACGGGGGTGGCTGCTCATGCTTTCCAGCATCTGGGTGGCGGTGATGACCACCTTGCCGGCGCTGTAGGCCTTTTGGATCATCTGCTTTTGGAGGATGGGGATCTCCTGCATGTCCACCTCCACCCCCAGGTCCCCGCGGGCCACCATAATGCCCCCGGAGACGGCCAGGATCTCGTCCAGGTTTCGGACCCCCTCGGCGTTTTCGATTTTGGCGATGATCTTCATATGCCGCCCGCCGTTTTCCCCCAAAAAGCCCCGGATAGCCAGAACGTCCTGGGCGGTGCGGACAAAGGAGGCCGCCACAAAATCGAACCCCTCCCGGATACCGAAGAGCAGGTCCTCCTTATCGGTATCGCTAAGGTAGGGCATGGAAAGGGAGACACCGGGGACGTTAATCCCCTTGTGGTTGGAGACCTTGCCGCCGTTGACCACGGTGCAGGCGATGTCGGTATCGGTAACGGTCTCCACCCGCAGCTCCACCAGGCCGTCATCAATCAGGATGCGGCCGCCGGGGACCACGTCCCCAGGGAGTCCCTGGTAGGTGATGGAAGCCTGCTCCTCGGTCCCCATCACCTGGCGGGTGGTGAGGGTAAAGGGAGCGCCGCCTCGCAGCTGGATGCTCCCCCCCTCAAAATCCCGCAGGCGAATCTCCGGTCCCTTGGTATCCAGCAGGGTGGCAATGGGCAGCCGCAGCTCCGCCCGCAGCTGCCGCACCAGCCGCAGCTTTTCCAGGTGCTCCTCGTGGCTGCCGTGGGAAAAGTTGAAGCGGCAGACGTTCATTCCCAGCAGCATCATTTTGCGCAGGGTCACCTCGTCGCAGGAGGATGGGCCAAGGGTGCAGATAATCTTTGTTTTTCTCATATAGGCAGACACTTCCATTCCATACATAATAAACCGCTTTGCATCCCAAAACCCTGGGGGACGCCAAAGCTCCTCTTATATAGTATTACGATTCCCGCAAAATTGCGAGTCATATCAGCATAATTTTACTATAGTCGGGGGGAAGTGTCAAACGTTTTGGAAAGTTCCTGAAAAAAGTTCACACTTTTCCCCCTTCCGGGCTTTCTCCCGCCTATAAAACGATGGAGGACGTCCGGTTATTGCAGCAAAGAAAAATTTGGATGCAAGCTAAAAAAATACGCTGCGTTTTTGCGCAAAGGCAAAGCCCCCCAAAGGGAGGCTTTACAAGGGGGGAGGGGGTTCGCAGCCCGGTTTATAGCAGCCTAGGCTGCCCTCCGCTCTCTTTATTTATATAACCGCAAGCTCCCGCAGGGCGTGGTAGATACCATCCTCCCAGGAGGGCCGGCAGACCTGCGCCGCCGCTGCCTTGGCCGCCGGGGAGCCGTTGCCCATGGCGATGCCGCAGCCCACCGAGCGGAGCATATCCACATCGTTGCCGCTGTCCCCAAAGGCGATGCACTGCTCCGGCTGAAGCCCCTCCTGGGATAGAATCCGCTCCAAGCCGGTCCATTTGTTTGCGCTGTGATGGAAGACGTCGCACTCCGAAGGATCGGTGAAATATTCGATGCGCAGGGCCGTTTCCCAATCCGCCAGCTGCTGGCGCAGGTTCGGCCCGCCCTTTAGGGTAAAGCCCAGGGGAAGCTCCTGGCTGTGGTAGTTCCACTCCGGGCAAAAACGGTAGCTGCCCTGGTCCGGGTCCATCATCCGGAACACCGAACGCATCTCATCCCACCCGGCGTACACGCAGCAGAAGCCGTGGTATTTCAGCATCACATTCACCCCGTGACGGCGGGCCGTCCCCAGAAGACCCTCGGTCTCCTCCAGGGTAAAGCGCTCCTGGTACACAGGCCGCCCCCCCTGGTCCAACAGCTCGTGCCCGTTGGACAGGACATAGTGATCCGCCTGGAGCAGCTGGACAAGGGATTCCCCCAGCAGGGCATAAGAGCGTCCGGAGGCAACGATAATCCGCAGCCCGCGCTCCCGCAGGCGGCCCAGGGCCTCCTGGGCGGAAAGGGGAACCGAATGGGTCCTGTAGTCGTACAAGGTCCCATCCACATCAAAGATCACCGCACGGACACTGCTGTTCATACGCCGTCACATCCCTTCTCGTTTAACGCCAAAAAACACCTGTTAAGCGCTCCGAAAACCCGTTCAAAGGGGGGGATTTTTTATTATAGCAAAACAGCATATTGATTTCAATTATGAGTTATTCTGAAATCCAGTGTCAAATTTTCATAAAAATCATCGAATCATCCAAACGCAAAAGGACGCCGGAGGCTCATCCCCCGGCGTCCTTCGATTCATTTGTTGCGGGAAGGGGCGCCCTTAATCCCACAGGACCTTTATAACCGCCTTCTCCACGTGGCAGGGAGCGCCATTTTGGCGCTTTGGACTGTGGGCGTCCTCCGGAAAGGTGATTAAAACATCCCCCGGCTTCATGACGCAAAGGCTCTGGAAGGGGCCGGAAAAAAGGATGCAGTCCTCCTCCTCTCTCCGCTCAATCTCC
>WSMP01000036.1 GCA_013316495.1 Angelakisella sp. | reverse complement strand
TGCCTGGAGACCAGCGCTGGATACGGCGTAGTAGTTTATCCCAGTTCTTACAAAAGCCCTGCAAAGGGCAGCAAAAGGGACCGTCGAAAGGCGGTCCCCTTTTTGGCGCGCTGGAAAGAAGGATGCCCAGGGCATCCGACCGGGAGGGACTTCAACCCACACCCTCCGTGAGGGAGGCGGCAAGCTGGGGATGCTGATTGTGCAAGACCAAGTGTGATTTCAACCCACGCCCTCTACAGGGAGGGCGACCATGGAAGGCTACGGCAATGACAACCCCGGCGCATTTCAATCCTCGCCCTCTGCGAGGAGGGCGACCTGTCGGTGGGAGAGGCGGGTTTGATGAACACGGTATTTCAATCCCCGCCTTCCGTGAGGAAGGCGACGGTGCCGTACTTTGCCTTGCGCAAGAATTTGGCATTTCAATCCCCGCCTTCCGTGAGGAAGGCGACCACCTACGACCCGGAGACCCACGTTTTCTCCCTATTTCAATCCCCGCCTTCCGTGAGGAAGGCGACTGTTCACAGAGACATCTTAGACGGCAGGCACACTATTTCAATCCCCGCCTTCCGTGAGGAAGGCGACCGACGCATTTAATGCGTTGATTTTCAACTATGAATTTCAATCCCCGCCTTCCGTGAGGAAGGCGACAGCAAATTTCAACAAGAAATTGCAAAAACACAGGGCATAAAGCAGCCATTTCTACAAACCGTTACAAGAACTCATTTCCTGGCCGGGAAAAACCCAAAGGTAGATTAACGAAACGGCCGAAAAATCCGGTGCGAAGCACCTGAGGAAAACCTGTAAGCTGCCCTTTCGCACTGGGGTGGGGATGTTCTTACAGGATCAGCACACCCTCCGGTTCGTAGCTCTCCTTGGCGCCGATGTGTTCGATGCGGTTTTGGTAACGGTTGCCCAGGTTGTAAAACCGCAGGCTGTCCCTGTCCTTGTCGATAAGCGCTTCCAGCTTGTGCTTCAGGAGGGCGTACTGCGCAGTGTCCAGCAGGCACTCAAAAACCGAGTTTTGCACCCGCTGGCCGTAATTGACACACTCCCTGGCTACCTTCCGCAAACGCTTGCGGCCGGCGGCGTCTTCGGTGTTCACATCGTAGGTGATGAGTACCAGCATCTTATCCCCCTCATTTCCAGAAAAATGGCGGATATTCCTCCAGGTCCCCGCGGAGATACCGGGCTAGCAGCAGCGCCTGGATGTGGGGAACCAGCCCCCAGGGCAGTTTTTCCCCCAGGAAGGGATGGGTGATGACCTCCCGTTTGCGCTCCTGCCAGGTGGAAAGAAGTTTCCGCCGCGCCTCGTCGGAGAGGAGAACCGCGCCGTTTTCCTGGAGGGAAAAATCCTTTGGGCGGATGGCGCGAGTGTTGATGAGGGAAAGAACGAAGCGGTCCCCCAGAGGAACCCGCAGCTCTTCCATCAGGTCCAGGGCCAAGGAGGCGCGGCCGGGACGGTCCCGGTGGAGAAAGCCCACATAAGGGTCCAAACCCACCCCCTCCAAGGCGGCGGCGCAGTTGTTGGCCAGAAGGGTATAGGTGAAGGAAAGCAGGGCGTTGAAACGGTCCAGAGGCGGGCGGCGGGAGCGCTCCCGGAAGAAAAAATCCTCCTTGCTTTGCAGGATCAGCTGGTCCAGCGCTCCAAAATACAGGGCGGCAGCAGCCCCCTCCACCCCCCGCAGGCTTTCCAGGCTGCCGCATTGGGCGGTGTCCCTACAAAGCCCGGCCAGGGAGGAAGAGGCAGCCTTGAGGGCGGGAACATCCACCCGCATGGGGTGGTCCCTGGTGGCCCGCTCCAGGCTCCAGCGGCTGTTGTAAATTTTCCCCAGGATAAAATTCCTGGCAATGCGGCAGCTGGCGGAGGGCTCGTCGGAAAGGCGGTACTGCGCCTTGCGCAGCAGCACATTTCCCCGCTCCTCCCCGGTAGCCCTGGCTAGAAAGCGCCCGTTGGGGGTAAAGAAGCAAAGTCCCACCCCGCGTTTGGCGCAGCCTCCCATCAGGGCAGGACTGGCTCCCCTGTAGCTAAAGGAAAGAATCATCTCCAGGGTATGAAGGGGGAACCGCCCCATCTCCTTGTCTCCTTGCTGGATGACGACATTTTCCCCATCCAGGGAGAGATAGCTTTCCGGGGTGAGTATATATAAGGTATTCAGAAGTTTCCTCATTCCTCCGCCACCTCCTCCAGATGGGTATGCAGATACTTCTTTGGGGATAATTTCCCCAAGAGGCCGGGAAGGCACAGCTCCTTCAGGGAGCAGGCGCTACAGGATTTGCCCGGTTTCACCTTGGGGGTGTAGCCCCGGCGGGCGTATTGGTGCATTTCCGCCAGCATCTCCTCCACCTGGGTCCGGAGGGCATCGGTGAAGGGTACCTCCTCCCGGCGGCGGGTCTCCCCGTAATAAAGGTATCCCGCCGGCACCGGGCAGGCCAGCATTTCCTCCAGGCAGAGCCCCTGGGCGCAGAGCTGGAGGCGGTCGGCATCGGTCTCCTTGGCATGTCCCCGCTTGTATTCCACCGGAACCGGGAGCCACAAGCCATCCCGCCCCCGGAGGGGGACGCCCTCCGGGGAGAGATGGAACTCCACCACGTCGCAGGCCCCGGTGATTCCCAGGCTGGAGGAGAAGACCCGCAGCCCCCGTGTCACCAAAAGGTCCCGGCGTTTTTCAGTGAAGCCGTCGTTGTGGGCGTTTTGGTGGAGGATCTGCCCCTGGGCGGTGAGGATGTTTTCCGCCCACTGCCCCTCCAGGTGGATGAGGGCCCACTGGCGGCGGCAGAAGGCGAAGTGCTGGAGGCCGGAGAGCTGGAGAAAATCCTCCTCGTCCCAGCCGCTCATGAGCGCCGCTGGCAGGTGACCCCCTGGGGCAGGGCGGCTTCGTCCACCGTCACCACATAGTCGCTGTAGGAGCGAGGGAAGCTGCCCTCCGGCTCCCGGCGGGAAATTTTCACCAGGTCAAAGAGTTTGTGGGCGGGGGCGCAGCCCATCCGGTCCTGGTGGCGGAAGATAATAAGCTCCCGCACCGCCATCTTGCCGCGGGCGGCAGAATGGTCGTCCTCGAACATGTTGAGGATGGCCTGCCACAGCAGCTCCAGGTCCTCCTCCGAAAAGCCGGTGGTCTTCTGGGCCAGGTTGGCGGAGACGTACCCCTCGCACCGGTAGAGGCCGTAGGGGACGATGTGCTTGCGGCCCATTTCGGTGTTCTTGCCCTCGGCGTCGCTTTCGGTGGTGATAGCTACGCGGGTAATGGTCACCTCCTGGGGCATCACCGGGTCGATGGACCGGGCAAAGCCCAGCTGCACCGGCCCCCGCACCTGGCCGCAGTTCAGGTTGCCTTTCACAAAGGTGGTCATCACCGCCCCGAAGGTGCGGATATCAAAGAAGTTTTTGCACATGAACTCCAGCACCATCCGGTCCAGCTCCGGGTTGTCCTTTTTGGCGGCCTTCAGGGCCTTTTCGTCGTCGATGTGCAGATATTCCAGGGCCTCCCGGTCGCTTCGGTTCAGGGGCACTCCGTCCTTGATGTAGATGCGGTAGCCTGCCGCGTCCTCCTTCACCGTCTCCACATAGTTGCGGATCTTCCGTTTCAGACAGACGTCGGTGACGATGCCTAAGCCGGTCTCTGTGTCCGTGCGGGGGAGATTGCCAGCGTCTGGGTCGCCGTTGGGGTTGCCGTTTTCCACGTCGAAGAGAATCACAAAGTCATAGCGGTTTTTGATAGTCTCAGCCATTGGTTTTGTCCTCCTTTTTCTGATAGCGCTTTTGCAGCTGGTGGTAGTAGCCCAGGACAAAGGTGCCCTGGTCCTCCTGGTTCATGTGCTTAGGGAAGGTCTCGTCAATACGCCCCATAATGTCCTGGAGCTGACGGTCCAGAGTTGTAGCCAGGCTAGGCTTGTTCCGCCGGATGACCTTCATGTGGCTCTGCTCCAGCCGCAGCAGGGTAGAGAAAACTGCCGCCGGGGTAGCGCTGGCGGAACTGAAGAACCGGTCCTTGATGGTGGCAGTAGGATTGATGGCCTCCACCTGGATAGACTCCAGCAGGGAGAAGAGCCTCCCCAGCAGATAGGGGGTATAGTTGGTCTCGTCGTTAAGTTTCACAGCAGCAGCCTCCTTATAAGATGGATTGTCTTCTCGATTTTGCAGGAACCAGGCCTTGAGGATAGCGGCCCGCTGGCACTTTACATCGTGGTCCGCCCGGATGCGCAGCAGGATGGCGGAAAAGAGGGCAGCGGGGTAGGCGCCGTTCCCCAGGATGGAGCGCATCACCGCCCCCACCAGGGTGTCGGGGGGCTTTTTGTCCCTGGTGTTCTGGTTGGCGGTCTCCCGGATCATCCCCCAAGGGGAGAGATACTTGGGGGCGTTGGGGGGCCTTGTGATCTCCAGCCGCTCATAGTGCGCCAGGATGTTCTTCCCCATGTCCCCGAAGGAATCCTGGTAGAAGAACCGCACCGAAAGCCGGGCGGCGTTAGGGGCCAGTCCCAGAATAAAGAAGGGGGTGCCTGGATGAAGCTCCGCCTCCTGGAAGGGAAAGGACTTTCCCTGGCGGATGGCGTCCATCCCGCAGGCCAGGTCCTTTTCGCTGAAGGTGTTGTTCCTGTCGGGGTCCAGCATCCCGGCAAAGAAATCGGCGTAGGCGGGGGCTGTCTCCACTTTGGGGGGGATAGCCCACCAGACAACGGTGGTATCCCCCAGCACCAGGCGGTGATTTTGATCCGCCAGGAGGGTATTCAGGGCAGTGGTGTAGGCAAAGGCGGCCTTCTCGCTTACCGGAGCGTTGTAGTTCTGCTCCTTGCCATAGGAGCAGAAGGCGTCGGCATTGAAGGAGACCAGGGCCGCCCCGCTGCTTTGGGCCCCCTGTACCCCTTTGATTGCGGTGTGGAGCCGGGCCACCTGTGTTCGCTCCCCGGTGATGAGGCACTGGCCCAGAACGGCGTCCGCCGGGGTTTGGCTGTATTCCCGGTCCCAGACGGCTTTGACCGCCGGGATATCATGGAGATACTCCCCGTCCACCCGGAAGACCAAATTGCCCCCCTTTTGCAGCTCCTCCAGGTAGGGGAGGAGGACCGGATGCTCCACCGCTTTTTCCGGTTCCCACCCCTGGAAGAACCGGCAAACCGCCTGGGCGGCGGGGTGTTCCACCGGCTCCAACAGCCGCCGGTGGAGCTGGACGCTGCTCTGGTAGCAAAGCAGATCCCGCTCCGGGTTCTTTTTCGGCAGGCCCAGCAGGTAGGTGGCGTTGTCCCACAGGAAGTTGGGCTCCACGCCCACCGTGCGCTTTGCCCCCAGGGGAAGGGCCATAGCCTTGGGGACGGACACCAGCTTTTTGCCCCGCTCCACCTGCTCGGTGGTGGGCAGCAGGTCTGTCAGCTGTCCCTCTTTATTGATGCAGAGGGCGAAGGTGACCTTCCCTTTTTCCCAGCCAGGGACGGGGGCTTCCCCCCGCTGGGCCAGAATCTCATAATAGCTTGCAAGGGCGGAGAGGATCATCGGTGCACCTCCCTTTGGGTGAGGTCCAGCACCCCGTTTTTCAGCACCGCCCGGAAGAACTGGGGCTGGATATCCTGGGGATTGCTGTAGTCCATATCAAAAAGCATAAATCCCAGGTCCTTTTCCCCTGCCAGGGAAGGATGGGTAGGGATAGGCCCTCCGGCCCAACGGTTAAACTGGACGGGGAACTCCCGGCAGCCGAAGTAGGGTTGGTGGTAGCAGGCCCCCTTCTCCAGCCGCCGCTTCATGATGTCCTGGAATTTCCCAGGGTTGTCTCCGGGGTTTGCCTTGGGGGAAAGGTCGAAATGGGCCTCAATGACATAGTGCACATCCCGCAGCAGCAGGGATGCCCGCTGGACGATCTCGTCCGGAGCGCTGAGGTACAGGTCCTTTTTGCCGCTGGTCATGGCGGTGCGGACGTTCCCGGCTGAAATGGGGGACTTGATTTCGTTGCGCCGCACACTGGTGAAGCAGATGGGGGCCAATACATAGATGCGGTCGATGACCCACCGCATTCCTGGGTGCCAGTAGATGGCCTCCAGAATGCCGCGGGCCGCCGAGGGGGTCATTACATCGTAGGAGACCCGCTCCACCTTCATCTCCGGCCGGGAAAAAAGGGCGTAGTCGCCCCGGACTTCCACCTGGATCATAGAATCACTCCTTTCGTTTAGTTTCAGGATTATGTTTAAGCTGGGCTCCCCCCGAAGGGGGAGGGGCAGGTTCACCTTAATTTGCTATGGTGGCATTGCGGTCATCCCCTTTGATTTTTGTATTGTAACCAGTATACCAAATGAAATTTAAAATTTCAATTCATTCTTTGGGAAAAGATTAGATTTCTCAATTTTATACAAACAGGAAGGCAATCCTTTGGAGAGATTTACCAACGATTAAGGGGTTCCCTTTTGAGATTTTCATAGTATAATTACTTTGTCCCCTAATTTTAGGGGTGGATTGAAATATTCTTTGGGATAAGTATATGTTTAGGCAGAAGGGCAGGGCGGTATAGTCCTGCCCTTCTGCCTTTGGTCTGTTATTCTGGGCTTGCTCCCTTTACAAGGTTAAGCCCCTATATTGAGCGGGCAGGGTGAGACACCGGGGCATCCCGGCGCTCTCAAAAACATCCCACCGGGATGTTTTTGATGGGCAGCCCGGTCAGTACCCCAGCACCGGCCCGGCGGGCTTTTCAGCTCCAAACGGCTGTCGCCGTTTGTCACCAAAAGACCCGCCGCTCCTCGTCCAGGGTGCCGCCCTCGGTGCAAGGCGCAGGGCTTCCTTCTTTCTTTTTCTATCGCAAAAAGAAAGAAGCAAAGCCTCTCCGCGCTAAGAGCCGCCGCTATGCGGCGGTTGCGCTCCGAGACGCCGCTGCGGCGGCAGAAAGGCTCCCTCCGGAAAGGACTTCCGCCTTCTGCGGAAGGCGGCCGGGGGGCATCCCTCCCTATGGTCGGGAACGTGACCTTGGAAGCCCCACTGGGGCTTCCATCGCCTGCGCTTCGCTCCGCGACCGGTCAGCCCCCTCGGCTCCCCCAGCCCTAACGGGCCGCTTCGCGTTCCTTCGGGCACGTGGGCTTCGCCCAACCCTTTGGAAAGGGTGGACGGAAACTTTACCGACCTTCGGCCTGGGTTTCTACAGAGTTCCTTTATCCCTCTGGCTTTCGTCCTGCGCTTGCTATCAAATAAATAGGTCGCTTTTCTTTTTGCTTCTTTTTCTTTTCTCGTGAAAAGAAAAAGAAGGCTGGGCGGCAGCCCATAATTGCGCTTTTTCAGAAGAACAGCCCTTCCCCGCCTTCGCTGGGGAGGGATAGGCCCACCGCTTGGTCGTAGCGGGCGGTGTCCTCCAGGATGGCGATGTCCCCAGGGGCCAGGACGCAGGCCCCTGTATCCAGCAGCGCCTGGAGGTGGCTGGGGTAGACGCTGACCATGTACTGCCCTGCCCGGCGCAGCAGCTGGCGGGAGCAGTTCCCGGCCTTCAGGGCAGAGACAAGGGCATCCAGGGCCTGTTCCTCCTTCTTTCGCTCCTGCCCTCCGGCGCTCCCCGGCAGGGGGACGAGGATCTGGCGGGTCTCCGACTGGATGAGCTGGAAATCCTTTGCCACCTGGGCAAAGGGCATCTCGCACCCGCCAATCCCCTTCTCGATGGCCTCCAGGATCCCCTTTTGGTCCAGGGCGTTTCCCTTAAAATCGTGGAGCTTATCAAAGTACAGGCGGATGGCCTCCGGAGAGGCGGGGTCCTCCACCTCTCCGGCAACTTCCCGGAAGAGACCCCGGCCCAGGGCCAGCGCATCGGCGATGCGACCAGGGAGGGAGAAGGTGGTGACCAGGGACTGCTCCGGAGGATTTTTTCCCTCCCGGTTGCACCGTCCGGCGGCTTGGAGGATGGAATCCAGCCCCGCCTCCTCCCGGTAGACGGCGGGGAAGTCCAGGTCCACCCCGGCTTCCACCAGGGAGGTGGCCGCCACCCGGCAGGGGAGGCCAGCCGATAACCGCCGGCGAATCTCCGCCAGCACCTGCCGCCGGTGGGCCGGGGTCATCAAAGTGGTGAGGCAGAAGCGCCCCTCCTCCGGCAGCAGCCGGAAAAGTTCCACCGCCCCGGCGCGGCTATTTACAATGGAAAGGGCGGCCAGACGGGATTCCATCAGACTGGCAAGCTCCGCCAGGGTCAACTCCCCTCCGCGGCGGAGGGTGGTGCGCCGGAGGGCCTCATAAAGCTCCTGGACGTTGGGGCAAATCTCTTCCACCGGCAGGCCGTCAAAAAACTTTTCCAAGGAGGGCTGGGTGGCGGTGCAGAGGACAGCGGTGGCGCCATACCCCTCCACCAGGCAGCGGATGGCCCGCAGACAGGGGAGGAGATAGGGGAGGGGGAGCATCTGGGCTTCGTCAAAAATGAGGACGCTTTCCGCCAGCCGGTGGTTTTTCCGGCACCGGGAGGAGCGGTTGGAGAAGAGGGATTCAAAAAACTGGACGTTGGTGGTGACGATGATGGGGGCGTCCCAGTTTTCCGCCGCCAGCCGCAGCCGCTCCTTTGTCTCGTCATCGTCGGAGCTTTGGTCCAGATTTGCAGAGGAGTGGTGCTCCAGGACGTTTTTTGCCCCCAGGATTTTTCGGAAGGTATCCGCCGTCTGCTCGATGATGCTGGTGTAGGGGATGACATAGACCACCCGCCGCTTTCCGTGGGCCGCGGCGTGCTCCAGGGCGAAGGAGAGGGAGGAGATGGTCTTCCCGCCGCCGGTGGGGACGGTGAGGCTGTAAAGCCCCGGCTTCCCCTCCCGGCCCCTTTGGATGCACTGGCGCAGAATAGCGCTGCGCCGCTGGTTCAGCTCCCCCTCCGGCTTTTGGAGCCAGGGGGCGGTGTAGTCCCGCAGTTTTTGGAGGAGGACGGGGATATCCTCCCCGGCGCCACGGGGAACCGGCTGCCCCGCCATAAAGGCTTCAGTATCCAAAAAATCGGCGTCCACCAGGCAGGAGTAAAGCATCCGGGTAAAGAAGGCCGCTTCGAAATTCCCGCAGAGGGGGGGAAGGGAGGTCGTTGACAGCTGGATCTCCTCCTTCCAGGGGGAGTAGTCCTCCGGCGCGCCCCGGTTGAGCCGTCCCCAGAGGGTGGCGCCCTCCTGGTCCCGGCGGTTTCCCCCATCCGGCAGGCCGGTGTGGTGTCCCGCCGCGCAAAAGACCCCGTAGGGGTTTCCCGCCTTTAACAGCTCCACCGCCCCGGCGGTGGAATGATCTACCTTGGGGCCGCCCCGGAGCCGGGCCTGAAATCCCTGGGTAAATTTACCAATGTCGTGGGCCATGGCGGTTTGCCGGGCGGCTTCCTCCGCTCCAAAAGGCCGGGCAAACTCCCCTGCCAGCTGTGCCGTCTGCTCCAGGTGCTCCCGGACCGTTTGGGTGCGGGTTTTGTCATCGCTGATGTGAGCCAGATATTCAGACATGGAAAAACCTCCCTGTGCAGGAATATTTTACAAATACAGTATAACACAAAAACTGTCCCAATATCAGTACAGATGCGAAACGGGGCGAAAAACCGGGAAAACAGCCAAAAAGCGGCCCAGCATTTTGTGCAGATTGCCCCCCGGAGTGCCTCCGCTGCCAGGGGGGCGCACGGGCTGCCCATCAAAAACATCCCGGTGGGATGTTTTTGAGAGCAGGGAACCCCAGAAGCAGCGCCCCGTATCATTTCCCCCCTTGCGCTCTTTGGCTGGCCGTTGTATAATCGAAATCGTTTACTGGATGCTCTGCCACAAGAAGGAGGGGATGGAGATGAAGGGGAAGGGAGTTTTGTTTACCGGGCTATCCGCCCTGCTTTTTGGGCTGGCGCCGGTGCTTTCCAGCAAGACCTATCAGATGGGGAGCAACGCCTTTACCCTCACCTTTTACCGGGAGGCCATGGTGCTCCCCCTGCTGCTGGCGGTGCTGCTCCTGCGCCGGGTTTCCCTGCGGGTCACCTGGCGGCAGCTGGCGGTTTTTGTTTTGGTGGGGCTGTTTGGCCGGGGGGCCACCACCCTGATGCTGAACATCGCCTATAACTACATCGGCGTGGGGGCGGCCACCACCCTCCACTTTATGTACCCGGTGTTTGTGGCCCTCCTTTGCCGGTTCCTCTTCCGGGAGCGCCTGGGCCGGGTGCGGCTCATCGCCCTTGTGCTGGCCAGCGCAGGGGTGGTGCTTTTCCTGGAGCTGGGCCAGGGCAGCGGCAGCGCCGCTTTGGGGACCATCCTAGCTATGGGCTCCGGGGTGACCTACGCCAGCTTCATGGTGGCTATGGACAAGACCTTTCTGCGGCAGCTGGATCCCTTTCTGGTGATTTTTTACACCGCGGGGGCGGTGGCCCTGGGGATGCTCTGTATCGACCTTCCCTTTGGGCAGATCGTCTTTGCCCTGCCGCCCAAGGCGATGCTCTACACCTTCCTGGTGGCGGTGGCCTCCTCCTTCTTTGCGGTGATTCTCCTCCAGATGGGGGTGCGGTATCTCAGCGCCACCACGGCGGCGGTGTTCAGCCTCTTTGAGCCGGTGAGCTGCGCCTTGGCGGGGGCAGCCTGGCTGGGGGAGAGCTTCACCCTCCGAAAGTTTTTGGGCAGCGTGGTGATTTTGGGGGCGGCGGGGCTGCTGGCCTGCGCCAAGCCGGAGGTCTCCCCCGATTCCCAGGAGGCGCTGGAGCTGCTTATGTCCGCCGAAGGGTTTCCCCACCCGCCCCAAGAGGAAGAGGAGCCGGAGGCAAAATAACCGTCTGGGAGAATTTGGCGGAATTTTCCCAAAAAATTTGAGGGAAACCCTTGCATTTGTGCCCGGAACATGGTAAGATAATTTGTACTGTCAAGAACCAGGCGCAGCTCCTGTGATTTCTTTGATACGATCAATTCGCTTTAGTGAAGGAGGTGTCATCTATGCCGAACATTAAATCCGCCAAGAAACGTGTAAAGGTCATCGCCACCAAGACCCGCCGCAACCGGGCTCTCAACTCCAACCTCAAGACCACCATTAAGAAGGCGGAGGCCGCTCTCGCAGGCTCCAGCAGCGACAGCACCGCGGCGGTCACCCTGGCCATCAAGAAGATCGACCAGGCCGCTGCCAAGGGTCTCCTTCACAAGAATACTGCGGCCCGCCGGAAGTCCCGCCTGGCCCGCAAGCTGAACGCCGCTGGCTGAAAAAAACCGCGGCAGGCGCAAAAAGACAAGCCCCCGCTGGCCTCCTGGCTGGCGGGGGATTTTCTGTGTATAAAATTTTTTTGTTTCCCGCCCCAAAAAGGTGAAACTTTTTCCTTTTTCCATCGTTATAATAGATAAGGAAGCAACACAGCCGGAAGATGGAAAGGAGCGATCGTGATGCGGGAACATTGGAAATGGACACCTTTGCTGACAGCGACGGCTCTGGGCATCACATTTGCCCTGGCCTTCCTCCAGATGGTGTAACCGGATGCAAAACAAAAGAAGCTGGAAGGGGGCCTTTCAGCTTCTTTCTTTTGCAGGAAAAGGGGATTATGGGGAATCCTCATCGATCATCCCGTTGACAAAACGCATATTGTCCGAGGCCAGCTCCTTTTTGACATACCTCCACTTGGATCCCTTTTGCTTGCCGTTTTTCTCCAAAAAATACAGCAGAAGCCCATAGAGCCTCTCCCAGTCCCCCTCCTGGCCCTCCCCCGGAAGGTAACGGTAAACGTAGCCGCTTTGGGAGGTGCGGGCATCGAAGAAGAGGTCGTAGCCCCCTTCCCAGAAGTCGCACTGGAGGATCTTCCCCTCGGTGCCGCAAAGGAGCAGCCGGGCGGTGCGGCCCGCCTTTGCTTCCGCCAGCAGGCGGTCCAGGACCTCCGGGTAGCGGTCCCGGTCCTGGGTCTCGATGCACATGGAGGAGCGAGTTCCCCCCTGGTCCCACCAAAAGATTTGAACCGGGCGGCCGGGAATGTATTTGAGGGGGGTGAAGCCGGTGGTGTCAATAAGGGGCGTCCGGCCCTTTTCCACCAGGTAGTGGTACAGATAGGTATAGGGCTGCTCCGGGGCGATGTAATCGCTGGCGTCCTCCCAGGCGTGCCGGAAAAAGTCCAGGGCCAGGGCCTCCGCCTTCAGCTCGGCGGCGTACTGGGTGGGGATGACCCAGCAGAGATACGTTTTGTGCTCTGCAAGGTCCACCCCGTGGGCGGCAAGGCTCAGCAGGGGGTTGGAGCTGACCCCGGTGAACCACAGGTTATCGTGGAAGAGGAGAAGCCCCCGCATAAGGGGGGAGTTCTTCAGCAGCTGGTCGGAAAGCCGCCTGGGGGAGTAGCCCTCGCAGTGCCAGGCAACACTTTGCCGCAGCTTTTTCAGGGAATCCCGGC